>CALGNM010000166.1 GCA_937958665.1 uncultured bacterium
CGAGATCGTATTCGGTGACTGGAGTTCAGACTTGTGCTCTTCCGATCTTTTTAATTGTCGAGGAGTTATTTCAGCAGCACCATCTTGCCGGTCAGCTCGCCCTGCTCAGTCGACAGGCGGTAGATGTAGACCCCGGCCGAGGAACTGCGCCCAGCGTTGTCACGGCCGTCCCAGTCGGCCCGGTGCCCGCCGGCCGTCTGGCGGCCTTCCACCAGGGTCTTCACCAGCTGCCCGGAGATGTTGTAGACCTTGAGGCTGACCCGCCCGGAGGCCGGCAGCTGGTAGCTGATGGCGGTCCGGCCCCGGAAGGGGTTGGGCCGGTTCTGGTCCAGGGCCAGCACCCTGGCGGCCGGCTTTCCGGGATCGACGGTCACCCCGCTGGGGAAGGGCTGGACCTTAAGGTAGACATCGTCCACCAGCCAGCCGAAGGCGTTGGCCGTGGCGTCGGTCTGAAGCCGCATCCTGAACAGGATGCTGTCGTGGCCAGCCTTGCCGGCCAGAACCGGGTTCAGCAGGGCGCTGTCCAGGGCCCAGGAGGTGGTCAGCGAGGTCCGGTACTTGAGGGTGGTCCAGGACAGGCCATCGCTCGATCCTTCCAGGAAGATGGTGTCGCCCGGGGTGGTGCTGATGATCCCCTTGACCCACAGGAAGAGCTTCACCCAGTTGTTGTTGTCGGCGTAGGCGTCAAGGTTGTAGGAATACTCGGGCTTAAGCTGCAGGGTAATCTGGGCCCCGTTGACGTAGTTGGCCGAGCCGCTGCGCAGGCAGGAGGGGGCGGAATGCGGCTGGGTGGTGTAGGTCCGCCAGGGGCTGGTGCCGGCCAGGGTGTCGAACACCGCCAGCATGGCCGGGCTGTCGAAGTCGCTGACCAGCACCGAGTCGGTCATCACGAAGGAGTGGTAACCGGCGGCCGGGCTCCGTCCGACATTGCGCTGGCCCGACTGGTCGACCGCGGTCAGGTAGTAGTTGACGGTGTCCCCGGTGTAGATATGGGCCGGCAGGGTGATCCAGCCGGAGAAGTCGTCGCCCGAGGCGGAAAGCTGGACGGCCGGGTACTCGGCTCCGGAGTTGATCCGGTAATGGACATAGGAGGAATCGGGGAACACCCCGTAGTTGTCGGTGATGCTGGCCGCCACCCTGTAGGGCCCGGACAGGTTGATGGTGTTGGGAAGCGGGGTGTGGACGATCTCCGGAAGGTAGGGGTCGGGCCCGGCGTAGAACGAGTAGCAGTTGTAGGGCGCTCCCCCCGGCAGGGTCTTGTTGAGGCCGTTGCTGTTGACGGCGTAGATGAAGTAGTTGATCTGGTGCCCGCTGTGGGCCGGGATCGAACCCTGGTAGAGGCCCCCGCCCAGGTCGGACATGAGCGTCCGGTTGGCGTAGGGCAGGCTGCCGTCATCGTCCCAGTACAGGTAGACCTGCCCCACTCCGGAGCCGGAGGTGACGGTGGCCTGGACCAGGTAGGGGTTCAGGGTGTCCTCGGTGTCGGCCAGCGGGGTGTGGGAGATCTGGATGTCGCCCATGAACCATTTGATCACCCGGTCCATGAAAGTGTCCCGGACTGCCGCCGAGGTGATGGCTTCGAAGCCGAACCCGGTGTAGAAGACCTTGTGGGCCCCGGAATAGCTGATGCCGGCCCGGCCGGTCGAGAAACCGGAATAGCTCAGGGAATAGTCGGCCCCGGCCCGGGGGTTGAAGTAGTCGTAATATTGGGAGGTGGAGATGTAGGGCTGGTAGATGGAGAAGGACAGCCCGTTTCCGATGGGGTCCCCGGCCCGACCCACCACCGAGGTGATTCCGCTATGGTCTCCGCCGTAATCGGCGTGCAGGTAGTCCTGGTAGAATCCTTCGGTTTCGGCGGTGTACTGGTTGTCAGGCACCCCGGTGGGGTCGGCCAGGTCCCAGCCGATGTCCTGGCCCGACAGGTAGAGGCTGCCGCCCCGGTCCAGATAGGTGCGCAGGGCCGCCCGGTCCAAAGAGTCCAGGGAGGGGAAGGCCCACTCGCACAGCCAGATCACCGCGTCGTAGGACTTGAGCAGAGAGGTGTCGGGGGCCCCCCGCAGGGAGCGGTCGTAGTGGTCGTGGAAATAGCCCAGGTTGGAAATGGACTTGGTGTAGCAGGTGTCCACATTGCGGGCCCCGGTGTCGTCGTCCACCAGCAGGATGGGGGAGCGCTCGATCTGGACGTAGAAGGTGTCGGTGCGGACCTGGGCGTCGGCGGTGATGTCAACAGTGAACCTGGCCCAGTGAGGCAGGGCGGTGTTGTCCACCTCGAAGGCGAACCCGGCGTTGGAGGCGATGGACCCGCCGTCCAGAGGGCCGAAGCTGCTGTAGCCCGAGGTGACGCTGACCGCGTAGTCGTCGCTGTGGATGGTGGCGGTGACCGAGGCGGCGTCCCCCCACCAGTTCTTCAGGGAAAGCAGCATCGAAACCGCCTCCCCGGCCTCGGCGATGCCGTTGCCACCGTCGGATATCTGGTGGGAATGGTACTTCACCAGGGGCACCGGGGTGGTGGTCAGGGCCTTATAGGCGTTGATCCGTCCGCTGCCTAGAAGCCCGGCGTAGGCGGGGTTCAGGGAATTGATGTCATCGGTGGTCATCACCAGCTGGGTGGCCACCTGGGTGTTGTTCCAGGTGGGGTGGTTGGCCCAGATCAGGCCGACCGTGCCGGCCGCCACCGGGCTGGCCATCGAGGTGCCGTCCCAGGAGGCGTAGGTGTTGGAATAGGCGGTGCTCAATATCGAGGAGCCCGGGGCGCAGACGTCGACCGTGGTGCCGTAGTTGGAGAAGGAGGACCGCAGGTCAGTGCTGGTGGTGGCCGCCACCGACAGGGCGTTGTCGTAGGCCGAGGGATAGTGGGGGTCGGGACTGTTCTCGTTGCCGGCGGCGCAGACCACCACCGCCCCCTGGTCCCAGGCGTAGGTCACCAGCTCCTGGCCGAACTGGCTGTAGCTGGAGCCGCCCCAGCTGCAGTTGATGACCTTGGCCCCGTTGTCGGCGGCGTAGACCATGCCGTCATAGCCGTAATAGATGTAGCCCTTGCCGCCCGGGGCCCGGGTGTCGTTGTCGAAGGAGCACTTGATGGCCATCACCTGGCAGCTCCAGCCGATGCCGGCCACCCCGGTGGAATTGTCGGTCACCGCCGAGGCGTCCCCGGCCACGTGGGTGCCGTGGTCGTTGTTGGAGCCGTAGACGTTGGGGTCGTTGTCCGGGGCGTAGAGGGCGGTATCCGGGCCGCAGAAGTCCCAGCCCACGTAGTCGTCGATGTAGCCGTTGCCGTCATCGTCGATCCCGTTGTTGCTCAGGGCCCCGGCCTCGCCGGGATTGTACCACAGGTTGGCCGCCAGGTCGGGGTGCCCCAGCTGGATTCCGCAGTCCACGATCCCGATCCATACCGAGGGGCTTCCCTGGCTGATGTCCCAGGCCTCGGGGGCCTGGATCTTGGCCAGGAACCACTGGCTGGAGAACTGGGGGTCGTTGGGAACGGTGGCTGAGGGCTGGTAGCCATAGCGGGGCTCGGCGTACTCCACCTGCCCGGTGGCCAGCAGCTGCCGGCAGACCGCCCTGATGTCGGCCTTCCTTGGCAGGGAAGCTTGGCAGATCCGGGACAGGGCTTTCCCGGAGGCCGACTTGGCATTGACCTTGGCCGGGAACAGCTGGCGCAGTTCCCGCATATGGTGGGCCGCCAGCACCGCGTCCACCTTGGGGCTGCCGGTGGACTTGCCGTCCGATACCGGCTGGTCCTTGAGCTTGAAGATGACCGTGCCGGGAAGGTAGGGCTGCTCGCCTGACCCGGGCCGGGCGGCCAGGGCCAGCGGAGCCAGCAGGGCCATCAGGGTTACTAATACGACTAACCGTCTCATTTTGGTCTTCCCCCTCAAATGATTTTGATTTGTGATGTCAATAAAATTCCGGTTCATTCATTCCCGGACCAACATTTGAATGATACAACCTGTGGGAACCGTTTGTCAAGCCAGGGGCTCTACATTAATGATAACACAACTATTGACAATGGGATAAAATGAATGTAATATATTCCATGGATACAACAAATCAGTACAAATATCATACGCGCGAGGTTTTTTCAATGATGCATCTGGCAGATCGGAAGAGCACACGTCTGAACTCCAGTCACCGAATACGATAT
>CALGNM010000167.1 GCA_937958665.1 uncultured bacterium
AGATCGTATTCGGTGACTGGAGTTCAGACGTGTGCTCTTCCGATCTGAACCAGACCGCGGCCGAGATGGCCAGGCATATTATCGGGGGCAACGAGACTGCCTCGGCGGTAAAGCAGTTGCTTAAAAGATATCGCGGGGTCAAGGCCGGGCGATTGGAGCAGGACTACAATTCGCTCAAGGATAAGATCTTCGCCCTGGCCCGCACCGACGATATCTGCCCGGTCACCTACCTGGATATCAACCGTATCGAGCCGTTCGAGACCCCGGTCTCGGCGCCCTACCGGATGGACCTGGCCCTGACCTACAAGTGCGACAATGCCTGCGGCCACTGCTACCTGCCCAAGGACCGCCAGCCGGCCGAGCTGAATACCGGCCAATGGAAGCAGGTCATCTCCAAGCTCTGGGAGATCGGCATCCCCCACGTCTGCTTCACCGGCGGCGAGGCCACGTTGAGAAAGGACCTGACGGATCTGATAGCCTACGCCGAGGAGACCGGCCTGGTCACCGGCCTGTTGACCAACGGCCGAAGCCTGAAGGACAACAGCCTGGTGAAGAAAATGGTGGAGGCCGGGCTGGACCATTTCCAGATCACCCTGGAGTCACACGATGCGGAGATCCACGACAAAATGGTAGGCGCCAAGGGCGCCTGGCAGGACACGGTTCAGGGCATCAAGAACGCGGTGGCCACCCCGGCCTACACCATCACCAACACCACCCTGACCCGGCTGAATGCCGATACGATAGAGAAGACCATGGAGTTCATCAAGTCGCTGGGGGTGGCGTCCATGGCCTGCAACGGGCTGATCTATGCCGGGCAGGGGGCCACCTGCGGCATCGGCTTTAGGGAAGAGGAGTTGAAACCTTTGATGGAACGCATCCGGCAAAAGGCCCTTAAGCTGGAGCTGAGGCTGATCTGGTACACCCCCACCCAGTACTGCCAGCTGGATCCGGTGGACCTGGAGCTGGGGGTCAAGTCGTGCACCGCCGCCAAGTACAACATGTGCCTGGAGCCGGACGGCTCGGTGATCCCCTGCCAGAGCTATTTCGCCCCCCTGGGGAATATATTGACCGATCCCTGGGATAAGATATGGAACGCCCAGCCGGCGGTGGACCTGCGGAAGAAGGCCTACCTGCAGGAGAAATGCAAGCAATGCGACAAACTGCCGCTGTGCGGCGGCGGCTGCCCCATATACAACCAGCAGCAGGAAGTGCTGTGCCTGGACAGCAAGTCGAACGGGTGATTTATTGTTGACAAACTTATAGCTAAAGACATATACTGATTATACGCAACAGTTGCGTAAATCATCCCATTTTGGGGTGGTTTTACGCAATGATCACGTAAACCCACTAGTTAGCGGTAATTTTTAAAATATTGAACGCACAACAACGAAAGAGTATACCATGCGTAAGGTAATTATTAGTATTGTTATCATGGCAATTATTGTCGCCAGTACAATAATTGTTAAAAACTATTATGCCAAACAATTAGTTAAACAAGGGGAAACTAATTTTATAAATGGAAATTATAAAATAGCTACAGAATATTTAAATCGTGCTATAAAATATAATGGCAATATTACAAGGGCATATCTACTAAGAGGACGTGTTTGTTCTTATCAAACATTGAAAAAATATTATAATAATGAAGAATTGGGGCCAGAAGACTATACTAATTGCAGAAAAGCAATAGATGATTTCAGTAAATGTATTTCTTTCAATTCAAATGATACAAACGCACTTATTAGTCGAGGAATACGATATCAAGTAATAAAGGAATATGAAGAAGCTAAAAACGATTTTAGTAGAACTATTAATATTGATCCCAAAAATAAAGAAGCATATTTTCGTAGAGCTTATATCAATGAAAAACTTGGTAAAATCGATTTAGCTATAGAAGATTATACAAAATCCATCGAGTTTGATACTACCCAAAGTGGTTCAGCCTATAATAATCGTGCGTTACTATATGAATCTATCGGCGAATATAAAAAAGCCATTGACGACTTTAACAAATCTATTGATCTTTCACCGAAGTCACCCAATGCATATGAAAATAAATCACGGATACTATTAAAAGAAGGGCAATATAGTGAAGCCTTAAAATTAAAGAAGATTGCTGCACGTTTAGGTTCAAAATCGGCAAAAGAATGGTTAACAGACCACAATGAAACTTGGTGATATTTCGTTGTTGTGCTTATTTTACAACTACCGCTAACAAGGAGTATCTGGTTCAGAAATTTTGCTTTATTATAAAGTTATGGAATGCAAAATTTCTTCACCCAAATTTTTTAGGCATCTACTATTAATTTTAACAATATGAGCATTATTATCTTTATTAGATCGGAAGAGCGTCGTGTAGGGAAAGAGTGTAGATCTCGGTGGT
>CALGNM010000168.1 GCA_937958665.1 uncultured bacterium
AGATCGTATTCGGTGACTGGAGTTCAGACGTGTGCTCTTCCGATCTGGACGGGTAGTCGTCCAGCTTTTCGGGATCCATCTGGCCGCAGTTGCGGAGCACGATCCGCTTCTGCTTGGCGTAGAAGCTGTCGTCCTCCAGGGCCCGGTCGCTGGCCCGCACCAGCCAGTCGGACACCGGCTGGCCCTTCATCAGGTGCTCCTCCACCAGCCTCGGCATCCGGTCCGGTGTCATGTTGCCGTAGGTATAGACCCGACCGTCCTTCTGGTGAATGTCCATCAGCACCTCCCGGTAGCACATCCCCACGCAGCCGGTGTCGGAGACCTGGGCAGCCGTTCCGGCCTGCCTCAGGCTCTCCAGCAAAGCCGCCTTGACCTTGTGGCCGCCGGCCGCGATGCCGCAGCTGCCCAGGCCCACCACTATCCGGTAGTCCGCCCCGGCGGCTGCTTTGCCCGCCCTCTTGTGAGTGACGACTCTGGCTTTAGAGGTCGTTTTTTTCAAAACCGGATCCTCCTTTTATCTGAATATTTACACTGGGGGCCTCTCTCCGCAGGGGAAGAGGTTGGAGATGGGACAAAACACAGGTCCCCGGTTACCCGCGAGCTATTTGGTGGGCCGGGGCTAAAATTCCTTGACCGCCTTGATGGCGCTCTCCGGGGTCAGCCGGCCGAAGGTTTCGTTATCAACCATCATCACCGGGGCCAGGCTGCAGCAACCCAGGCAGGCCACCGACTCCACCGTGAACTTGCCGTCGGCGGTGGTCTCGCCGTCCTTTATCCCCAGCCCGGCCTCGATGGCGGCGCTGACCTTCTCCGCCCCTCCCACGTGGCAGGCCGTCCCGTGGCACACCCTTACCAGGTGCTGGCCGATGGGCTTCAGGCGGAACTGGGTATAAAAAGTGGCCACCCCATATACCTGGCTCAGCGGTATCGCCAGGCCCTCAGCGATGGTCTTTAAACTGTCCGGCGAAAGATATCCCAATTCCGATTGAACTTCCTGGAGCACCGGTATCAGCGCCCCCTTGTTTCCCCGGTATTTGGCCAGAATCAGCCTGATCCGGTTGGCCTCGGGTTTTTTCTTGGGCTTGATCTTCTGCTTCATGCTCTCTCGCACCATTGTTGTTATGTGACGGTCTATGGGTTGACATTCTATCATAGAAGCCCCCGCCAATTCAATGGCCATCTGCTGCTTTTTTTAGGAAAGCGGGGCGGTTGACTAAACGGGGAAAGTATCCTATAATGGCAGGCGAATGAAAGCCCAAGGAGCATCATGGAAAGAATAGTGGACATCCTCCGCAACCTGGAGTCCATTCCCTCGCCCTCCGGCCTGAGCGACCGGGTAATCAGCTACATAGAGGACCTGGCCGGAACAGCTGACATCGGGACCCGCCGGACGAATAAGGGCGGGCTGGTGGTAGGCAACCACTCCAGCCCCAAATTGGTCATCTCCGGACACATCGACACCCTGGGGGCCATGGTCAGCGGGATAAATAGCGACGGACACCTGGCCCTGGCCAAAATCGGCGGGCCCATCCTTCCCTCCTTCGAAGGCGAGTATGTGACCATCAAGACCTCTTCGGGGAGGGAGTTTCGCGGCACTCTCCTGCTGAACAACCCGGCGGCCCACGTCAACCAGGAAGCCGAGAAGACAGTCCGCAAGACCGACAACATGCACATCCGGCTAGATGCCGAGGTGGGCAAGAAGGAGGATACCGAGAAACTGGGCATCCGGATCGGCGATTTCATCTGCTTCGACCCCCGTTTCGAATACACCGACACCGGATACATCAAATCGAGGTTTTTGGACGACAAGGCGGGGGCAGCTGCCATGCTCGATGCCATGCTGGCCCTGGGGCACTCCGGGCTGCGGGACCTGCCGGTGGCCTTCTTCTTCTCCAACTTCGAGGAGGTGGGGCACGGGGCCTCGGCCGGCCTGCCGGAGACCGCCCTGGAGATGCTGGTGGTGGACATGGGGGTGGTGGGGGAGAAGGTGGAGGGCGACGAGTCCTCGGTATCCATCTGCGTCAAGGATTCCACCGGACCTTATGACTATTCCATCCGCCTCCGCCTGACCGAACTGGCCGAAAAGAACAACATCCCCTACAAACTAGACGTCTTCCCCCATTACGGATCGGATGGCTCGGCAGCCCTGGCAGAGATCGGAAGAGCGTCGTGTAGGGAAAGAGTTTAGATCTCGGTGGTCGCCG
>CALGNM010000169.1 GCA_937958665.1 uncultured bacterium
ATCGTATTCGGTGACTGGAGTTCAGACGTGTGCTCTTCCGATCTGGCGTTCATGGAATCCCACCCCGGGATATCCTCCAGCTTCAGTTCATCCCTGATCGCCGCCTCGGCAAGCTCCGGGAATACATTTCGCAATGCCTGATCGATCTCCGTCATAATCCTCCTAGTATTTGATCATTGTTGCACCCCAGGACAGCCCCCCCCCGAAGGCCACCAAGGCCAGGCTGTCACCGGGAACAAAGTCGTTTCGTTCCAGCCTTTCGCTGAGGCCTATTAGGACCGAGGCCCCTGCGGTATTGCCGTATCGGTCGAGATTGACATAGAATTTTTCCAAAGGTATGCCGCAATTCTGAGCTATGGCCCTAATGATATTGATATTGGCCTGATGCGGCACCACCGCCTTAATCCGGTCTGGGGCTAGTTGGTGCCGGGCCATAAGCTCGGCCAGCACTTCGCTGCCGCGCTGCACCGCGAACTCATATACCTCGCGTCCTCTCATGTTGAAATACCAATCCCTGGGATTGGATACGGTCGGGCCTGGCATCATGGTGCCTCCGGCCGGGACCTGGATGATATCTGCCCCGGAGCCGTCAGTTCTAATTATACTGCCGTCAATTTCCGCCCGGCCTCCATTGGCCGAGAGCAGAACCGCGGCGGCTCCATCACCAAAGTAAGGGTAGGTGGCAAAATCCGAAGGATTGAGTATTCTTGAATAGAGCTCGGCCGCAATCACCAGCATATTGGCATAGGTCCCAGACCGGATCAGGCCGTCGGCCAGCTGAATGGCGAAAAGGCCTCCGCTGCAAACGCTGTTAACATCCACCGCAAAGGCTCGACCGGCTCCTAACAGATGCTGGACCCGGGCCGCCGTGGCCGGCTGGATCCGGTCGGGTGATGAGGTTGCCAGGATGATGCCTTCCAAGATTTCAGGGCCGACCCCGGCTCTCTCTAAACAGGCCTTGGCGGCCAGAAAAGCCAAATCGGAGGTGATTTGGTCGTTAGCCGCAAAACGCCGGGCCCGGATTCCAGTTTTCTGCTCAATGAGGGGTATGGCGTTAGGCGGAAATTGCTTGAGCTCGGAGTTAGGCACTTCCAACTCCGGCAGATAGTGGCCAGAGGCCAAAATGCCTACCCTCATGCTCCGCCCCTCCGGGGCTGGCTGGCCCATTCTTCATAGAGATGTTGCAATTCCGGATATTTATTCATAAAGGTTTGGTCCACTTTCCGGGTGTCGCCTATCACCTTGGCCGGACTACCCGCGATGATCGAGAAATCCTGGTACTTACCATTGAGGTAGCTGTGGGCGGCCACGATACATCCCTTTCCGACAACCGTATTGGGCATAATCACCGAATGCGGGCCAATGAAGGTGTATTCGCCCACCGCCACCGGTCCCTTGACGTATCCCTTGAGATCCCGGTGCTTCAAATATTCCCGGCCGTAGAGCCTTATCGAGATATGGCTGGAGTGGCTGAATATCCCCACCCACCCCCCGATCTGGCAGCCCTCCCCGATGGTTAGCCCGTTGGAGGCCTCCAGGATAGAATAATGATATATGAAAACATTGTCTCCCAGCCTTAAATTCTCCGGGTGGTCGATGACCGTGGTATTGCTGATACGAGTCCGCTCCAGATAGATCGGAAGAGCACACGTCTGAACTCCAGTCACCGAATACGATCT
>CALGNM010000170.1 GCA_937958665.1 uncultured bacterium
GATCGTATTCGGTGACTGGAGTTCAGACGTGTGCTCTTCCGATCTAAGCATAACCATCCAGCGGAGCTCCCGTATCCTCCGTCCTATCAGCCCCAAACTTAGCAGGGCTATCAGGGTATAGGCCGCAGCGTGTCCCAGGGCCAGCCCGGCAGCCCCCATGGTGCCCACTATCGCCAGGTTGAACAAACTGTTGAAGGCATTGCCGATGAAGTTCAGCCCCAGCGGGGTTTTGGTGTCCTGCAGCGAATAGAAGGCCCGGTTCAGGAACAGATAGACCGTGAACGGGAACAGGCCTAGGGCGTAGTACTTCAATACCCCGGCCATCATTTCGGTATCCCCCCGGACGAACAGCCCCCGCTGCATCAGAACCTGGATGATCGGCTGGCCGAAGGCGGCATAGACCACCGAGGCCGGCAAAATGACCAAGGCGCTCCACACCAATCCCCGCTCGATGTTGGCAGCGAACCCGGCCCAATCCTTCCTCACCGCCAAGGCCGAAAGCTGAGGCAACAACACGGTCCCGATGGATACCGCGAACAAGCCGTGGGGCAGCAGGTAGAACTGGAAGGCGTATTGCAGGGCCGAGACGCCTCCGGGGATCCGGATGGCCAGATTGTTCTGCACCACCAGGTTTATCTGGTTGAAGACCACATATAGCAGGACCGGCCAGGAAAGGCTTATTATTTGGCGCACCGCCGGGTGGCGGAAGCTGACCTTCGGGTAATACCTCCAGCCGGCCTTTCTCAAAGAGGGCAGCTGAAAAATGGCCTGCCCCAGCACCCCCAGGGTGGTGCCCAGCGCCAGTCCCGCCAGCCCGAACCCTGGGACCAGTTTGTAGGCGGCCAAGGCGGCAATGGCCACCAGATTGTTGACCACCGGAGCAAAGGCGGCAGCGACGAAGCGTTCCCGGGCGTTAAGGATTCCCGATGCCAGGGCCGACAGACCATAAAGAAAGATCTGGGGGACAAAGAAGATGAAAAAGAACCACACTAGATGCCTGGTCCCGGAGTCAGCTTTCAAGGTCTGGATCTGGACCAGTTGGTAGGAGGCCAACCAGCAGGCTATGGTGGCTCCCCCCAAAGCCAGCAGCGCAGCATTGAC
Organism: uncultured bacterium; assembly: GCA_937958665.1. Taxonomy (GTDB): domain Bacteria; phylum Edwardsbacteria; class AC1; order AC1; family EtOH8; genus CALGNM01. Next base: position 1,102 of record CALGNM010000170.1, read on the forward strand.
AATCTGGCTGATGTTCCGCCAGGCCCGATCGCGGTCGGGCAGGGCCAGCTGTTCCACCACCACCGGGATGAACACCGCCGAGAGGATGCCCCCCAGCACCAGCTCGTAGATCATGGCCGGCAGGACATGGGCCAGGTTGTACGCGTCTGCCGCCGGGCTTAGGCCCAGCACCGCCCCCATCAGGGCCAGCTTGAGGAAGCCGGTGGCCCGGGAGAAAAAGGTGCCCAGCGACATCCCGGCTATGTTTTTCAGGGTCGTACTCAATTAGTACTGATCATTGATTGAGATTTACTTGCCAGACCGGTGCCTACCCGGCTGTTTTCCTTGGCGACCGCGGTTCATTATACAACTTATGCCCTATGCTTTTCAAGTTGCGATCAAGAAACCCCTAAGGGTTTTGCCCGAGCCGCTTTTTAGTGGTATAATAAGGAAGGTGGAGAAGGACTAAATTTGTTTAAGGAGGGTATATGGATTCAGGAGCACAGGCCGGAAGATATTTTGATTCCGGCTACAACTGCGCCGAATCGGTGCTGTTAACCTGCTGCCCCGGCTGCGGAGGTGACTGCCTGCCCCGGATCGCCACCGGCTTCGGCGGCGGCATAGCCGGCAACGGCGGTCTCTGCGGGGCCCTGGCCGGGGGAATAATGGCCCTGGGGTTGGCCCTTGGTAGAGACCAAGCCCAGGGCAGCCGCGAGCCATGCTACCCGGCGGTGGATCGTCTGTTCCTTGGCTTTGAAGCAAGGTTCGGCAGCAGCCTCTGCCGGAACCTGCTGGGAGCCAACCTGAAGACGCCGGAAGGCCGACAAGACCATGCCTACGGATTGCACCGGGAGATCGGAAGAGCACACGTCTGAACTCCAGTCACCGAATCAGATCTCGTA
>CALGNM010000171.1 GCA_937958665.1 uncultured bacterium
CCGTCGTCATTTGGTAATTTGTATTCTCTCATAATTATATGCAAATAAAGGGATTCATTGAGACATCCCTTATAGACTGGGACGGAAAGATCGTCTCAGTCGTTTTTCTTCCAGGCTGCAATTTCCGATGTCCGTTCTGCCATAACCACCTGTTGGTGGAGCACCCGGAGCAGGTGGCTGATGTCCCCTGGAGCAGGGTGGAGGCCTTCCTGCGGGCCAAGCGGGGCTGGATAGACGGGGTGGTGGTGACCGGGGGCGAGCCCACCATTCACAAAGATCTGCCGGGGTTTTTGGCCAAGTTCAAGGGGATGGGGCTGCCGGTCAAACTGGACACAAACGGCGGCAATCCCGGGATGCTGAAAAGAATCTTGGATGAAGGCTTGGTCGATTATATTGCCATGGACCTTAAAGCCGCGATGGGAGAGGCTTATGCAAAGGCCTGCGGGCTGCCGTTCGATCAGGGCGATCTCAGGGCGAGCATCAATATTATAATGTCCTCGGGACGGGATTACGAATTCCGAACCACCATAGTACCGGGGATCCATGGTTTGGAATCCATCAGATCGATGGCTGGGGAGATAAGGGGGGCAAAAAAGTGGGTTCTGCAACAATTCGTGTCCGCCAATGCCGGGGACGAGGGGTTGCGCCAGGTGGCTCCCTACGATAATGAACAATTGGAGAGGATGAGGGAGGCCGCCGCCGGTGAGGTGAAAACGGCCCGGTTGAGGGGAATCTGACCGAAGGTAAAAAAACAAAAGCGCTCCGCTTTGTTCAAGCGGAGCGCTTTTGTCATATGAACCGTCAATAGCAGATTTTGGGGGTGGTCACCGTGAAGGTTTTGTTGTATCCATAGGCATCGGTGCCGGTGAATACCATCTGCAGGCTCCTGCCGGCGGTGGCCCCGCCCAGGGCCGGGAGGACACCAAAGTTTCTGGTCAAGACCACTGAGGACGTGTTGGCGTTGACATACAGGCTGAGGTTGTCGTTCTCCACCACCGGGGTGGTTCCCATAGTGTCGGTGTAGGTTGTGGTGCATTTGGTAATGATAGCATCAACATCGTTCTTGTTCTCGAATGTGATGTCAACCGAAGTAGATATCCCCCCAACGGGATCGATATCTACGATGACCACCTCCGGAGCCGGGGTCAGCTTGCTGCAGCCAACCGCCACCAACAGGGCCAGAAACAGCAGGGAAAACGTCTTTTTCATGGCTTCCTCCCAAAAATAGGTTATGTTATATTATCCCTTTAAGTGCCTCTACCAATTTAATAGTATATTTCAACTTAGTTATTATGTCAAGAGGAAAAATAAAAAATATAAAAAAAACGAAAAAAGTTCTTGACAAATATAAAGGAATTGAATAAAATGCCTAAAAGTAGCTTTATATATGTTTATATATACTTAGCGTTATTACTCACTTGAGCGAGGTAACTATGCCTGTATCCCCAAAAGAAATAGATTCAGCCAAGTTGTACACCGTTTCCGAAACGGCCAAGATATTGGCGGTGACCGACCAGACGGTGCGCAAACATTTAAGCGAGAAAAACCTCCCCGGGAAGAAGGTGGGGCGACGCTGGCTGGTGAAAGGCAGCGAGATTCAGAAGTTCATTGGCGAATCGGGCTGAACCAATACAATCTGGTTTGATAATAACCGATAAAATGAGGTGAACTCAAAATGCTTTTTGGAAAAAAATCAGCCACCATCGGGTTGGACATAGGCAGCAGCCAGATCAAGGTGGTCGAGGTCCAGCGGACCGGGAAGGGGCTGACCCTGCTTAATTACGGGATTGCCCCGCTTCTGCCCGAGGCCATTGTCGAGGGCGAGATAATGGACCGGACCCTGGTGATCGACACCATCAGGACCCTGCTCGATTCTCGCCAGATAAAGAACAACAACGTAATCTCGGCCGTCTCCGGGCGGGGGGTCATCGTCAAACGCATCAATATGGACAAGCTTAAGGAGCAGGAGGCCCGGGAGCGGATCAAGTGGGAGGCCGAACAGCACGTGCCCTTTGAGATCTCCGATGTGGTGCTGGATTTCCAGATAATCAACCCGGACCTGGGCAACAACCAGATGGAGGTCCTGCTGGTGGCGGCCCGCAACGAGACGGTCAACGCCCACCTGGATTTGCTGTCGGGGGCCGGACTCAACCCCCTGTTGCTGGATTACGGGGCCTTCGCCGTCCAGAATGCCTTCGAGGCCAACTACGACCAGCCGGCCGACGAGATCCTGGCCCTGGTCAACATCGGGGCCGACGGCACCAACATCAACTTCATCAAGAACGGGGTGCCCTACTTCACCCGCGACCTGCCGATGGCCAGCAACTCCTGTCTTCAGCTGATGCAGAAGAACCTGGGGATTTCCTTTGAACAGGCCAGCGAGCTGATCAAGGGCGAACCGGTCTCCGACGTCAGCCAGGAATCGGCCGATTCAGTTTTCCAATCATTCGCCGATGACTTTGCCTCCTCCATAGAGAGGACCCTTTCCTTCCTGGCCATGTCGGGGGGCGGGGAGCGGATGTCCCGGATCTACATGTCGGGAGGCGGTGCCATGATTCCGTCCTTGCAGGACCACCTTAAGGAGAGGTTCGGGATCCCGGTAGAGGTGATCAACCCCCTGCAGAAGATAAGCTACGATCCCGGTTTGTTCGGGGCCACGTCGGTCGAGAAGATATCGCCGGTGCTGACTCTGGCCCTGGGATTGGGTTTAAGGGAGGTAAAATAAATGATACAGATCAATCTGATCCGCGATCGCAAGCTGGAAAGGGTTCCGGGGGCCAAACCGGCCGGGGCCGGATTCTCCCTGCCGCGCCTGCCGTTCAATGTGGGCATTCTGGCCAGCGTGCTGGGGGTGGTGGTCATCATCGCCGCGGTGGTTCTGATATTCGTGTCCCAGCGCGCCCAAATAACCGGGCTGAACACCAAGATCAAGGGCTATGAGGAGGAATTGGCCAAGCTGGCGGGGCCCAAGCGGATGGTGGACGAGTTTGAGGCCAAGAAGCAAGAGGTCAAGACCAAGCTGGACGAGATCACCGCCATCGACAAAGACCGTTTCAATGCAGTAAAGCTTCTAGACCAGCTTAGCCGGGCCATGCCAGAGTATCTTTGGCTGATTTCGGTCAAGGAGGAGAAGAACGGCATCTCGATGGAGGGCATGACCTTTTCCAATTTGATCGTGGCTGATTTTATGGATCGGCTTAAGGAATCGGGCTATTTCACCGGAGTGGAACTGACCCAAACCTCCAAGGCAGTTTCCGAAGGCAGGGAGTTGGTCAAATTCGGAATCTCAACCAAATATAATCCCAACCCGTCGAATGCTGTTGTAGCAGCGGAGATGGCTGACCAAACGGCCGGAAAGGGGTCAAAATGAGCATAGATATCAAAGATCCCAAGATCCAGATCACCGGCGGGCTTATACTGCTGGGGCTGATAATCGCTGGTCTGTTCTTCAAATTCAGCTACCTTCCAGCCAAGGCCCGGATCCAGGAACTGACCGCCAAAGAGACCAACCTGCGCCACGAGTTGGAGCAGGTCCGGGCCGCAGTGGCCAGGCTGCCCCAGCTGGAGGAGGAGTTCAAGGCCCTGGAAAAGCAGTGGGCCAAGGCCCAGGAACTGCTGCCGGCCGATGCCGAATTGCCCTCCCTGCTGAAGAAGATCACCAATGCCGGCATTGAGTCGGGGGTGCGGTTCCAGATATTCAAGCCAGGGAAGCTGACCCAGGCCACCAAGCTATCCCAGTCGCTGCCGGTCAGTGTTTCGGTGGTTGGCAGCTATGACCAGATAGCCACCTTCATGGCCAAGCTGGGCAACCTGTCGCGAATGGTGATTGTATCTAATATGAAAATAAACACCAACAATGATCCAATACGTACCGCCAAGGCCGAGTTCACGGCCAGTGCCTACGTATTCAAATCAGGAGGAGAGCCCAGTGCGAAAACCAAACCTTCTCGCAAAAAGTAGCCTTTGGCTGGCCCTGTTGGCGTTGGCTTCCGTCGCCTATGCGGCCGATCCTCCCGTAGCCGTCGCCCAGGCCAACCCGAAGACCGCCGGGGAGGACACCCTCTTCCGGAAGGAAACCTATGTGTACCAGACAGATGGACGGAGGGATCCGTTCAAGTCCCTGGTCCAAAAAAAGGGCGAGGGCAGCGGCATCACCGACGTCAGCACCCTGGATGTCAGCAACCTGACCCTGACCGGGATCATCTGGGGGGCCTCTGGACGCCTGGCCCTGGTCAATGACACCCAGGGTGTGGGCTATATAATCAAGCCGGGGGATAAGGTCATAGGAGGGAGCGTTTTCGCCATCACCGACTCATCGGTGATTTTTGAACAGGGCGATCCCGGTAATACCATAAAATTTGTGGTACCATTAACTGAAAGCAAAAGCAAAGGGAGCAAAAAGAGATGAGATATCGTGAAAGCACCAGATTCCTGCTGCTGGCGGCAGCCCTGGCCGTTGTTTTCTCCGTGGCCGAGGCCTCCAAGGTCCTCGACATCTCGGTGAAGAAGGCCGAGGGGGTCACCCAGGTGGTGGTCACTGGGGATGATGTCCTTGATTACAAGGACTTTACCCTGACCAAGCCCGACCGCCTGGTGATCGACATCAAGGGGGGCAGTATTGCCTTCGGCAACAAGACCATGGTGGTCAACCGGGGCGGCATTGCCACCATCAGCACCAGCCAGTTCGATCGGGAGGGCGGCATCGCCCGGATCGTGATCGAGATGGCAGTCAAGCCCAACTATCTGCTGATGGCCGAGGAGAACGATCTGATCGTCAATCTGACCACCAAGGACACCTCTCCCTTTGCCGAGTGGAAGGCCAGCTCAGCCCCGGCCGCCCTGGCTTCGGCCAGTCCAGCCGCCGAGGTCCCGGCTGCGCCCAGCCTGCCCACCCCGCCCCCGCCGGTGATGGAGGAACAGCCGGCCCCGCCGCCGGCCCAACCGGTGTTGGAGGAGAGGCCGGTGCTGACCGCTGCCACCACCCCCAGCGCCCCGCCTCCGGTGATCGAGGAACGGCCGGCGGCGCCGACCTATGCGGTGGCTCCGGCGCCCCCCGAAACCAGGGCCCTGCCAGCCGCCCCCATTCCGTCCCAGCCCAGCTATGTCGAGCCCCAGCGGCCCAGGTACCGTTCGGTCTCGTCCAGCGGCCTGAGCGGTGGGCGTTCGGTGTCGATGGACCTGGAGAACGCCGATGTAATAACAGTGTTAAGGGCCATGGCCGAGTACAGCGGGAAGAACCTGATAGTCGGCAGCGACGTCAAGGGATCGGTCAGCATGAGGCTGCACAATGTTTCCTGGGCCCGGGCTTTCGAGGAGATCGTCAAGGCCGCCGGGCTGGTGGTTGAGGAGCAGGGGGGCATCATCAGGGTGATGAGCCCCAAGCAGGCCACCGAGAGCATGCGGATGAGGGAGCAGGGGCAGGAGCTACAGACCGTGGTCTATCCCATTGAATATGCTGTGGCCAGCGAGATCACCGGGTCGCTGAACAAGATCATCAGTTCCCGGGGGTCGATCCAAGTGGACAAGCGGACCAATTCCCTGGTGGTAAACGAGGTCGGCTATAAGCAGACTGAGATAGCCGAACTGATCAAGCTGCTGGACACTCCCACCCAGCAGGTGGAGATCATGGCCCGGATAGTGGATGTGGACATGGATGTCACCAAGGATCTGGGAATCAATTGGAACCTTTCAAACATCGCCAGCTATGATAACAACGTTGAGCTCCAGAATGCCCAGGTGCCCCAATTGCTGCCAGCCGGGACCCGCCCGGCCATGACAGTGGGAACCATCCGCTCCTTTGCCCAGCTGAATGCCACCCTCTCGGTGCTGGAGGCCAAGCGCAAGGCCAACACCATCTCCAATCCCCGGATCACCTCGGTGAACAACAAAGAAGCCAAGATCGTGGGCGGCAAGAAGATACCGATTTCCCTGCGCGATGAGAGCGGCAATACTGTCACCCAGATGTATACCATCGGAATGGTGCTGACCACCACCCCGCACATCAATTCCTCGGAGAATATCACTCTGGATGTCAAGACCGAGATCAGCGACCTGGACCCGACGGCCACCATTCTGGGAGGCGTGGTGATCCTGACCAACGAAGCCTCGACCCAGATTGTGCTGAACGACGGTGAGACTGCGGTGATCGGCGGCCTGTTGCAGACCAAGGCCGGCAAGAGCCAGAGCGGCATCCCCATCCTGATGGACATCCCGGTGATCGGGGCGCTGTTCCGATCCACCACCACTTCGACCGCCAAGCGGGAGATCCTGAGATCGGAAGAGCGTCGTGTAGGGAAAGAGTGTAGATCTCGGTGG
>CALGNM010000172.1 GCA_937958665.1 uncultured bacterium
CGAGATCTACACTCTTTCCCTACACGACGCTCTTCCGATCTTGTGGTTGCCCAGCATTGGGAACAAATCCCTCCGGTCAGCCCGTCCGATGATAGCCGGTGGCATTGGCCGCAGACCGGGGGAAAGGCGAAGTTGGCCAGGCTGTTCAGCAGGACCCGGGCCGGCTCGATTATGTACTCAGCCGCTGACATGGCCGCCGGCTCCGGCCAATTAAAAGCCGAACTTGACCGCCAGCCGGGGCGAGAATTTTTCCACCGAGCGGTAATAGGGCGGGACCTCGTTACCGTCCTCATCCTTGAACATCTTTTCGTAGGTCTTCAGATAGGTCAGATACAGCATGACATGGGGATATACCTGGTAGCCGCCCTCCACCGTCACCAGGGTGTTCTCGTTCTTGGTGAACAGGTCACCCATTCCATTGATGTATTTCTGGTCGTAGGCCGCCCGGACCTCCAACTTATTGTTGGGAACCAGCTTGGAGAGGTCGGTGCCGAAGTGCAGCACCCCGCTGTAGGGCACATCCTTGACGGCATAATAGCTGCCCAGCACCGTCAGCTTGCCGACCAGGGTGGCGGCCAACTCTCCGTAGGTTCCGTTGCGGGGCTCGGTCAGACGGTCAAGCGCCAGGGTTTTGCGAAAGGGAATGGGATCGAAGTACTGGTAACGCTCCACCTCGTAGAACCGGTCGAAATACTGGTGGATATAGTGGGCCCCCAGGAACCTCTGCTCCAGCTTGGATGACAGGGTCAGAATGTCGCCCGGGAATTTAAGGTCGGCCGAGATACCGGCCGCGCTGCCGGAGCCGAACCCCTTGATCTTGGCGAAGTCGAAGTAGAGCTGGGAATAGAGCAGGCTGGTGTTGATGATGGGCAGCCCCAGATCGAAACCCATCACCGTCACCCCGTCGCTGGTGCCCGACTGTTGGTCGGGATCCAGGTCGCTGGCCAGGGTGGCGCCCACCTCGAAGTTCTTGATTATAAAAAGCTCGGTAGTCTTGAGCGGCCTAACATAGGCCCGGCCACCGTATACTTCGGCCCGGCCGAAGTTGGAGATAACCGACTCGAAGCCGGCCCGGCCCAGATCCAGATCCAGTTCCATACCCACCTTGCGGTCGGCGTCATTGACCTGGTTGCCATAACGGTACATGATGGAGCCGTGGCCCAAGGTGGCGGCATCCAGCGCCCCCAACCGGATGTAAAAACGATCATGTTTCTGTCCCCATCGGGCGTAGCGGATGATCCGCACCCAGCGGCTCTTGGGATTCCAGTCCTCCTTGCGGATCCCGTCGTTGTTGAAGAGCAGGTCGGCGTCCAGTCCCAGCCCCAGCCTGGAGAACGAAAGTTCGGGGGCCAGTTGGACCCGGTAATATAGTTCTCCGTCTATCATCACCACCCCCAAGCTGCCCATCATCTGGGCTCCCAGGGAACTGGCGGCCTGGTCGGCCGTTTCGGTTGTCTGGGCCAAAGCCATCACCGACAGGGTCAGGGCCAAAACCAGAAGCCAAAGCCTCCTTGCCATCTCATTTCTCCTCAAATTATTGCTGTTTTGGTAATTAGCCATCAAGGAACATCCAATAGAAATTATACTATTCCCGGGCTGTTCTGTCAATCCAAAACGGCAGATTTTAACCCATCACCCCAGCGGAGAAAACAAAAAAGCCAGGCTTAACAGCCTAGCTTGATTTATGGTGCCACGGGACAGAGTTGAACTGCCGACACCCCCGATTTCATCGGGGTGCTCTAACATCATCAATCAAATTTTGCAAGGCTATATGACTTTTAAGTGATTTTAATTGCCTTTCTCTGGTCATTGCCTTTTGCTTATCATTAAATACTTCCTTATAAACCAAATCTAACGGTCTTCTGTACTTGGTTGCATCAACCCCTCCGGAGTTGTGTTTTAGCAACCTCTTTTCTACATTTGAAGCGCTACCAATATAAAATCTGCCATCCTTCAAACTTCTCAGAATGTATACACACCATTCGGTCATTTGAGATCCTTAACAATCAAGCCCGGCTTGAAAGCCAGGCTTGGTTTATGGTGCCACGGGACAGAGTTGAACTGCCGACACGGGGATTTTCAGTCCCCTGCTCTACCACCTGAGCTACCGTGGCTTATATTGCATCATACCACCATTGTTGGGTATGATTATATCAAATATCCGCGGCCAATGTCAAACCAATTTACTTGACCGGCAGCTGGTTCCGGGTCTTCATGATATCGTCGATGATCCCGTATTCCTTGGCCTCCTGGGACGACATCCAGAAATTCCGGTCGGTGTCCTTGGATATCTTGTCCACTGGCTGGCCGGTATGCTCGGCCAAAATATGGTTCAGCTGCTCACGGATCAGCAGGATTTCCTTGGCGTGGATCTCGATGTCAGCCGCTTGACCGGAGACCCCACCCAACGGCTGATGAATCATCACCCGGGCGTTGGGCAGGGCGAAGCGCTTGCCCTTGGCCCCGCTGGCCAGCAGCAGGGCTCCCATCGAGGCAGCCATACCCATGCAGATGGTCACCACATCCGGTTTGATGTATTGAATGGTGTCATAAATGGCCAGCCCCGAGGACACCCCGCCCCCCGGCGAGTTGACGTACAGAAAGATATCCTTCTCCGGGTCATCGGCCTCCAAAAACAGCAACTGGGCGATGATCAGGTTGGAGATGACGTCATCGATGGGCGAGCCGATGAAGATGATCCGCTCCTTGAGCAACCGGGAATAGATATCGTAGGCCCGCTCCCCCCGTCCGCTCTGCTCGATGACAATCGGCACTAAGCTCATGGTCCCTCCCTTTGTCATTTATGGTTTGTTTCCCTCTTTCAGCGATTCCAGGGCCTGCCGCATCAGCTCGGCCCATGAGGTGTTGGGGTATCTCAGAATGCCCTGCTCCCATTTCTCGGCGGCCTGCCTGGGGTCCCCGCCCTGATTCCAGGATAGAACTCCCATCTGATGGAAGGCCCGGGCCGCGGTCAGGCTGTCGCCGGTGGTCTCAGCCAGCCGGGCCAGATGGCTCATGGCCTGCCGGTATCCCCCCAGCCTCAGGCTCAGGCTAGCCATCTCCTCTAGGGCCAGGTCTCCCGCCAGGGTACCCGGGACCGAATCGGCCAGTTCCCCATAGGCCCGTAGAGCTTCCCCCCGGTCCAGGCTGTAATGGCAGGATATCGCACGGCTAATCAAACTTAAACTGTTTATTTTATCAGTTTTAGCTTGTGAAATCAATAGAATCCTGGCCAGAGCATCATTGGCTAATCCTCCATCCTCCAGCGCCCGTACCGCCTGCGAGAAATGGCTCAGGGCCTGATCGAATATGCCCTGGGCCAGGGCAGACTCTCCCCACAGGAAAAAAGCCCGTTGGCGTATTTCCGGGTCCCGGCCCTCGGTCAGCAGACTGCAACGACGGGCGGCTTCCCCCCACCGGCCCTCGGCCATCTGGCAGCGGCAGGACAGCAGCTCTCCCTCGTTCTTCAGGACAGGGGGCCAGTTCGGTGACCTGTCCCGAACTATCTCCTCCGCCTTGTCCGGGCGGCCATGAGATTCCAGCCACATCCAGGCCAAGCGGTACTGGGCCTCCGCATGGCCCCGGCCGGCCAGCCGGGCCAGCACCCCCTCGGCCTTCCGGGTTTGTCCGCCTTCCAAATACATATCCGACAGACTGATCAACAGGGCCAGGCTGTCCGCCGGGGCAGTGCTCAGATAGTCCTCGGTCAGGGCGATGGCCGCATTCCGGTCCTGCGCCAACCCCTCCAATAGTCGAGTAAAGGCCTGCGCCAGCAGTTTCCGATCCCTGATCCTTCGGGCATGGTCCCAGGCCCGCCGGGAATCACCGGCCTGATGCCATAGCTCCGCCACCAGCCACCGGCCATGGTCCCCGGCTTCCTTGGCCTGTCTCTCGGCCAGTCGGGCCACCTTCCCAGATCCGGCCACCATGGCCAGCTCCCGGAATCTGGCCTTGGCCATCTCCGGCTGGCTTTTTAGGGCCAGCAGATATTCCGAGACAGCCTCAGGGTATTTCAATTGTGACTGGTAGATCGAACCCAGCTCTATGGCAAACAAATCTCCCTGGCCGAGGACCTTGCGCCCCCATCGGTATAGGCTCTCGGCCGGGATCAGTCCCTCGGCCTCGGACAGCATACGTCCGGCTTGGGCCAAACGGTTACGGTCGGGTCTTTGCCCCAAAGCCCGCTTGAAGGCTTCCGCGGCCTGGTCGGCCCGTCCCTCCCGCAACTGTATAACCGCCTTGTTCCACTCTGCCTGATTGAAGGCCGGAGGCGCACCCTGGCCCCATAGTTCAGGCATGGCCAGCAGAAGCCAGGCTATGGACAGGTAGGTCATCTTCCTATCGATTGGAAATACACCTCCAACGCATCCTGGTATTCCAGGGGATAGTGTTCCTGGCGCCAATTGCGCCAAGGCCTTTGCCCTCCGTTTTCGGTCCGCCCTTTGTCAGAGGGAGAAACATTGCCTTCTGGCAGGCGGCCCCTCTCGGCCTGGCGTTCTCGGGACAATTCCCTCTCCTTCAGGGAGTGCTGGGCGTCCAGCATCCTGGTCAGTATTCTCTCCTGCCTCTCGATCGTCTGGCGGCTGATTCGCCTATTTTTTAGATCTTCGGCCACCCGGCGCATCTCCTCCACCAGATCATCCAGCCGACCGGTCAGGTCTCGCCGGCCACCGTACCGTTGGTCGAAATCCTCCATACCCTGGCGGACCGCCTCCTGCTGGGCGGCCAGCCGGGCCATCTGGCTGCGGGCCTGCTGCGACATCCCGTCCTCCAGCGACAGCATGGCCCCGGTGCCATCGTTGACCGCCCGCTGTTGGCCGGAGAGCCCGGACAGGTCCTGCATAATGTCACCCGAGCCTCCGGAAGTGTTGCCCGAAGCCGACTCCATCAACCCCATGGCCGCCCCGTTTAGGGCCGCCAAGGCCTGACGTCCGGACTGCCCGGCCTGTCCGCAGGCGCCATCGGAATACGCCTGGGCCGACTGGCCCATTTGGCGCATGGCTTCTTGGATTGATTGTCTGGCCCGGGGGGAATCCAACAGATTCTGTCGGGACAGGCTCTCCAATTCCCGGGCGATCCGCCCGGCTTGGCGCTGCAGGATCTGCTGCTGGTGGGCCAGCTCATTCTGGCTGCCGCTCCGGCCGGTCCCTGCCCGGTTGAGACCCTCCTGTTGTCGGGATAGATCCAGCAGGTCTCCGGCTCTGCGCCGGGCCGCCTGGGCCGCCGCCCGGCTGCGGGCCTGCCTCATACTACTCCGGGCTCCTCGAAGTCCGGCTGAGGCCTGGCTTAGTTCGTCCACAACCTGCTGTTGCAGCAGGGATGCCTGGTCCCGGTCCCCCTGCTCCAGAGAACCGGCCGCCTGCTCCATTTTTCTTTCGGTGCGGCTGTCACCCAGCTGTTTGGCGGTCTTGGCCGTCCGGGCGGCGGCTTCCGGGTCGCTCTGTTCCAACTGTTTGGCCGTCTCCCTGATGCCTGAAGCCAATTGTTCAAGCTGTTTGGCCAACTGGCGCTGTTGCTCCGCCAGCCTCTCCGTACGCCCCGCGCCACTGCTGGAATCGGTCCGAGCCTTCAGGTCCCTCTGGTCATCGGCCAGCTGGTCCAGCCGCCGCTCCAGGCCCTCCACGGCCTGCTCCAATTGCAGTTCTTTTAACATAGCCAGGGTCCGGTCCAGCTGGCGCTGGAAATCCTCCTGGGTCATTTTAAGGTTTTCCATGGCCCGGGCTACCTCCCGGCGATCCATGCCATCCAAGGCCTGGCGCAGCCGCTCCATGTCCTGCCTCATGCGGTCGGTGGCCACTTGTTCGAACAGCTCCCTCAGCCGGGCCAGCTTCTCCATGGTCGACTGATCGAAGCTCCAGCGGGACTCCCTTTCATCCAGGCTGCGGCGGGATTCAGCCAGCGCCTGTTCCAATTGCTCGGCCAGCTCCCGCTGTTTGCTCAGCAGATTCTCGGCCGCCGCCTGCTGCTGCCAGTCGCTGCGGCGCGATTCCTTCAGGCTCCGGGCCAGACGGTCAACCTCCTCCTGCAGCTGGCGGCGGAAGTCCTCGGTCCGGCCCAGCTCCCGGACCGCCGCCGAGTCGGCTTGGGCCAGGGAACGAAACATCTCCTCCATTCCCGGAAGCCGAATTGCCCTTGCCGGGCTGCGACTCAGCTTGGGGCCAGACACTGCATCGTTATCCAGGGCCTCCAGCCAGCAGGCCACCGAATCCCCCGGCATCAGCTCCAGGTCGCCCAGCTCCCACAGGTAGCTGAAGGTGGATGCATACGCCGCTGCAGACCCCCTGAGCGGTGCAGGTGTTGTGAACCGCCTGCAG
>CALGNM010000173.1 GCA_937958665.1 uncultured bacterium
CGGCATACGAGATCGTATGCGGTGACTGGAGTTCAGGCGTGTGCTCTTCCGATCGCGACCTGGGGTTGATGAGGAGCGGACGCAACGGCAAGGCGACCCTGATCTGCCCGGGCCTGGCGCCGGCCGTTCCCTCGCCGGAGGCGGCTGGTTCCAGGGGCCCGGCGGCCAGCTTTGTCCGCTGCCAGGAAAAGCATCGGGCTATGATCGAAGCCCTGTTGGCAGATGTTCTGATAGTGGAAAGCCTGGATGACCCAAACCGGCTGATGGCCCGGCACCCCGGCAAGCGTCTGGTCAGCCTGGCCGGTGAGGTGCTGCATCCCCACGGGGCCATCGAGGCTGGACAATTGCCGGAGGGCCAGATAGGGCTGCTGCAGAGAAGGGACAGGATTGAACGGCTGGCCTCGGAGATCGCCCAGGCGGCCGAACGGACGTCTCGGGAGGAGGCTGCCATTAAAAGCTTGAGGGGTAAACTGGAGGAGCTGGAAAAACAGCTGGAGGAAATCGAAAAGGAGGCGGTGCGCTACCAGTCCGAGGTGGCCGCCTCGGAGACCGCCTTAACCAAGCACAGCACCACCATGGAGGCCAGCCGGGATCGCCTGGGGCAGATAGAGGGGATGGCCATGTCCCTTCAAGAGGGGCTGGCCGGGCTGGAGCAGCAGCTGAACGCCTCCCGCAGCAGTTTCCTGGAGATAAGCGAGAGCAACAAGGACGAGAACGGCATCCTTTCCCAGCGGGATCGGGAGGTCGCCGCCAAGGAGTCCGAGCGCGATCGCCTGGCGGCCGAAGCCGGAGCCCAGCGGCTGGAACTAAGCCGGGCCCAGGCGGCGGTGGAGCGGATGCGGCAGGAGGCGGCCAACCAAGAAGAGCGGAAGAAGGAGGCCCTGGACCGCATCCAGGTAATGCGGGCCGAGGACGAGGCTGGTTTCTCGGCCATCGCCGGGCTGCAGAAGGACGCCGAGAGCCTGGGGGTTGAAATCGAGAGCCTGGCCGCCAGGCGTCAGGGGCTTCTCAACCAGAGGGAGGAGATGCAGCGGGCCAGCCAGGGCTCCCTGGCCCGGCTGAAACAGGCCGAGTCGGTGATGCACCACAGCCGGCTGGAGAACGAGGAACTGGGATCCAGACTGTCCCAGGCCCAAATCGAGCTGGGTTCGGTCAGGAACGAGCTGGAGAATATCTCCGGGCGGCTGAAGACCGATTATGAGGCCGACTTGGAGGCCTTGGTGGCTCCGGCCGATGTCAACCTGGAGGAGAGCCGCAACCGGGCAGACGACCTCAGGCACCGCCTGAAGAAACTTGGTCCGGTTAACTTCGCCGCCTTCCAGGAGCTGCAGGAGGAGGAGGCCAATTACGCCTTCAAGACCAGGCAGAGGGATGACGTCCTGGCCGCTAAGGAGGACCTGGCCAATACCATCCGGAAGATCGACGAGACCGCCCGCAGCCAATTCCTGGAGACATTTGCGGCCATCAAGCGGGGCTTCGGCCAGATATTCCAGCGGCTGTTCGTGGGCGGAGAGGCCGACCTCAAGCTGACCGGCAGCGACGACCCGCTGGAGGCCGAGATCGAAATATTGGCCACCCCGGAGGGCAAGAGCATGAAATCCATCCGCCTGCTGTCCGGGGGGGAGAAGGCCATGACCGCCACCGCCTTGCTGTTCGGGATCTACCTGGTCAAGCCGGCCCCCTTCTGCGTGCTGGACGAGCTGGATGCCCCCCTGGACGACGCCAATGTCCAGAGGTTCTGCGCCATGCTCAAGGACTTCGCCACCGGCACCCAGTTCCTGGTGATCACCCACAACAAGCGGACCATGGAGGTGGCCGACCGACTCTATGGAGTGACCATGGAGAAGAAAGGGGTTTCCAAAGTGGTGTCGGTCAAGTTCGATTAATCTCACAACCAACACACCCGGGGGCCATCATGCTGAAGAATTACCGGATAGATGAAGGAAGGCTGACCGAATGCGGGGATCAGTCGGGGCCGGTACTGGTTTACACCAGCCCGGATGCCAGAGAACGGCTGTTCCTGCTGGAAAGCCTGAAGATCGACGAGCACACCCTTAACTCGGCCCTGGATCCTGACGAACTCTCCCGGCTGGAGTTCGAGCCGGACCATACCGCCCTGATATTCAAGCGTCCCAAGAACTACTCCTCCCAGGACGAGTTCCTGTTCAAGGTGTCATCGGTGGGAGTGTTCCTGTTCCGGGACAAACTGGTGGTGGTGGCCCCCGAGGAGGCCCCCCTGTTCGAGGGCAAACAGTTCCAACGGGTCTCCTCGCTGAACGAGCTGCTGCTCAAGGTCATCTACCGCTCTATCTACCACTATCTGGAGCACCTGAGGATAATCAACATGATCACCGACTCATTGGAGGACAAGATCAGTGCCTCCATGGAGAACAAGTATCTGCTCAACCTGTTCACTCTGGAAAAGAGCCTGGTCTATTATCTCAATGCCATCAACACCAATTCCATGCTGATCGAGAAGCTGAAGCTAAACTCGGCCAAGCTGGGCTTCTCCCCCGAGGACCTGGAGTTCCTGGACGACATCATCATTGAGAACAACCAGTGCTACCGCCAGGCCGAGATCTACTCCAACATCCTGGCCAGCATGATGGATGCCCGGGTGTCCATCGTCAGCAACAACCTCAACGTGCTGATGAAGACCCTGAACATCATCACCATCGGAATCATGGTGCCGACCTTCGTGGTCAGCGCCTTCTCCATGAACGTCCGGATTCCCCTGTCCTTTCACCATCATGCCTTTTGGATCATCATGGGCCTGGCCCTGATCTCGGTGGTGTTCTTCTACCTGTTCTGGAAATTCAAAAAGTGGTAGCATGTCCCTGCTGAAGAATATCCGGCAGGGGCTGGCGAAAACCCGGGCTGGCTTCTGGAGCCAGGCCACCGGACTGATAGCCGGGCGCAGGGGGTTGTCCGCCGGGGAACTGGGGCAGATAGAGGATCTGCTGCTGATGTCGGATGTGGGGGCGGCGGCGGCCGATCGTCTCTTGGCCGCCCTGAGACAGGGCCCCACCGACCGTCCGGCCTTGGAACGGCTGAGGGCGGAAATGCTTGGGATATTGAGCCTGAATTCAGGCCCCAGCCTTCAGAATACAGGATTGCCCATCAGGCCGCAGGTATGGTTGGTTATCGGAGTCAACGGTTCGGGGAAGACCACCACCTGCGCCAAACTGGCCCGCCGTCTGATCTCCCAGGGTCGCCGGGTGACGCTGGCCGCGGCCGACACCTACCGGGCGGCGGCCATAGAACAGCTCAAGGAGTGGTCCCGGCGACTGGGCGCCGGGTTCGTCGGCAGCCAGACCGGGGCCGACCCGGCTAGCGTGGCCTATGATGCCGTGGCTTCGGCGGCCAGCCAGGGGGTCGACGATCTTCTAATTGACACCGCCGGCCGCCTTCACACCCAGAAGCATCTCCGGGATGAACTGGGCAAGATATATCACACTGTCGGCAAGCAGCTGCCCGGGGCGCCCCACCTCACCCTGTTGGTGCTGGATGCCACCACCGGGCAGAATGCGGTCAGCCAGGCCAAATTATTCTCCGAGGTGGTCAGGATCGACGGCATCGTGCTGACCAAGCTGGATGGCACGGCCAAGGGGGGGATTGTGCTGGCCATCGCCCAGGAGCTGAAAATCCCGGTGCGGTATGCCGGGGTGGGTGAGGGGATGGATGACCTGCTGCCGTTCGATGCCGGGTCGTTTGTGGACGGATTGCTGGAAGGGCCAGGGTGACCGGGCCGGTGGCCGATTGACTTTGGCGAAAAATTAGCGTATATTTAACAAGACCTTCGGGGCGGGGTGAGATTCCCCGATCGGCGGTAGTTCCGCAAATAAAGCCGGCGGACAAAGCCCGCGAGTCTTTCAGACTGACCCGGCGAAATTCCGGGGCCGACGGTCCCTCCTTCAGAACAAAGCTGCCAGCTCTTTTCAACGTTCTGGGGCAGGGGGAAAGTCCGGATGGAAGAAGGGGGCCCGGCCTTGGGCAGGCGGCAAGACGCTGTCCGGGGGCGGCGTCCGTGGTTGCCCCGAAGGAGTCGTTTTGGCTTTTTCGGGGGTTTTTATTGGCAGATGGCGTCCAGCGAACAAGATATCATCCATATGAGGCAGGCCCTGTCCCTGGCGGCTTCCGCCAGGGGCTGCACCTGGCCCAACCCGATGGTGGGGGCGGTTGTGGTCCAAGGCCAGAGGGTGGTGGGTCAGGGCTGGCATCTGAAGGCCGGGACCAAGCATGCTGAAGCACTGGCCCTGGAGCAGGCCGGGGATCAGGCCCAAGGAGCCGTGCTTTATGTGAATCTGGAGCCCTGTTGCCACACTGGGAAGAGAACCCCGCCCTGCACCCGGGCCATAATCGGGGCCGGGATCAGAAAGGTGGTTTACGCCATGGACGATCCCAACCCCGAGGTTAAAGGCCGGGGGGCGCAGGAACTCCGAGAAGCAGGAATAGAAGTGGTGGGGAGATTGATGGAGAAGGAAGCCCAGACCCTAAACGAGGTCTACCGAAAATACATGACTACCGGATATCCTTTCACCAGGCTGAAACTGGCCCTGAGCCTGGACGGGCGGATAGCGCTATCCAGCGGGGAGTCGCAGGGCCTTTCCGGCCAGGAGTCCCTGCGCCGGGTGCACCAAATGAGGCTGGAAGCCGAGGCGGTGATGGTGGGCAGCGGAACGGTGTTGCGGGATGACCCCCAGCTGACGGTTCGTTTGGTTGATAACCCCGACCAAAGACAGCCCACCAGGTTCGTGGTGGACAGTGTTCTGCGCTGTCCGCCATCGTCCCGGGTCTTCGATCAATCGGCCGCCAAGACGGTGGTGGCTACCACCGGGCGGGCCGACCCGGGCCGCAAGGAGGCCCTTAAGCAAAAGGAAATCGAGGTCTGGGAGATCCCGGCCAGGCCGGACGGCAGGGTGGACCTGAAGGAGCTGCTGCGGATAATGGGTCTACACGAATACTGCAGCCTGCAGGTCGAGGGTGGCCGGGCCCTGGCCACCTCCCTCTTGCAGGAACGGTTGGTGGACAAACTAAGCTTCTTCTATACCCCTCGTATCATCGGGGAGGAGGGAATGCCTCCCTTTGGTCAGCTGGGCTTGAAGAATCTATCAGAGGCCTATCAGCTGGGGGACCTGGAGGTTAGTCGGGTGGGGGGAGACATTTTGATAGAGTCATATCCGATGCCGAGGTGACATGTTCACCGGACTTGTAGAGCGGACCGGGACAATCCTGGCCTTGAGCCACAAGGGGAGTGGAGTCCAGATTGATGTCTCCGCCGAGATCGGAAGAGCACACGTCTGAACTCCAGTCACCGAATACGATCT
>CALGNM010000174.1 GCA_937958665.1 uncultured bacterium
AGATCGTATTCGGTGACTGGAGTTCAGACGTGTGCTCTTCCGATCTCAGCAATCCTTTTTGACCCATAATTTCTATCTTGTTCTTTTAAATCATTCTTTTCATAAATATTATACCACCATTTAGGTGTAATTTTTTAAAAATTTAGTCTGCTCTAAGAAATATCTATTTGGAATAAACATAAATGTTATACCAAAAACAATAAAAAAAAGCAAGACTTAACATATAATGTTCCTTTCTATAAATTTATATATCCATCGTTTTCGTTGCACAAAATCCGCGCCTCAGATGAAATGGTCCTGCTGCCAGATAACTGCACCGCAAGCATACCAAAACCACTATCTTTCTGTCAACAAAAAACCCCGCCGGACGGCGGGGTTCCACTGTCTACTAAATTCTATATACTGAGTACTGGGTTTAGTACATATCCCCATATCCGCCTCCGCCGCCTCCGGGCATTGGCATGGGTTTCTCCTCCTTGGGCTTCTCGGCGATGACGCACTCGGTGGTCAGCAGCAGGCCGGCAATCGAGGCCGCGTTCTGCAGTGCTATGCGGGCCACCTTGGTGGGATCGATCACGCCGGCTTCCACCAAGTCTTCCACCTTGTCCTTGTCGGCGTTGTAGCCCACGCTGACGCTGGTGTTCTTCTTGATCTCGTCCACGATCACGGCGCCTTCCACCCCGGCGTTGTTGGCGATCTGCCTCATGGGTTCTTCCAGCGAACGGCGGATTATCTCCACGCCGATCTTGACGTCGCCCTTGGCCTTGACCGAATCAAGGGCCGGTATGGCGCGGATGAAGGCCACCCCGCCTCCGGGGATGATGCCTTCCTCGACCGCGGCTCTGGTGGCATGCAAAGCGTCCTCAACCCTGGCTTTCTTCTCTTTCATGGCGGTCTCGGTGGCGGCTCCCACGTTGATCACAGCCACGCCGCCGGCCAGCTTGGCCAGGCGTTCCTGCAGTTTCTCCTTGTCGTAGTCGCTCTTGGTCTCTTCGATCTGAGCGCGGATCTGGTTGATGCGGGCCTGGATGTCCTTGGTCTTTCCGGCGCCCTCGACGATGGTGGTGTTGTCCTTGTCCACGGTAATGCGCTTGGCCTTGCCCAGGTCGCCCAGCACGGTGTTCTCCAGCTTGAAGCCCAGCTCCTCGGAGATCACCTTGCCGCCGGTCAGTATCTCGATGTCCTTGAGCATCTCCTTGCGCCTGTCGCCGAATCCCGGGGCCTTGACGGCGCAGACCTGCAGGGTGCCGCGCAGTTTGTTGACCACCAGGGTGGCCAAAGCCTCGCCTTCCAGGTCCTCGGCGATGATCATCATCGGCTTGCCTACCTGGGCCACTTTCTCCAGGATGGGCAGCAGTTCCTTCATGGCGGAGATCTTCTTGTCGTAGATCAGTATATAGGCGTCCTCCAGAACGGCTTCCATGCGCTCGGCATTGGTCACAAAATAGGGGGAGATGTATCCGCGGTCGAACTGCATCCCCTCCACGGTCTCCAGGGTGGTCTCCATACCCTTGGCCTCTTCCACGGTGATGACCCCGTCCTTGCCCACCTTCTCCATGGCGTCGGCGATCAGATCGCCGATGGTGCGGTCGTTATTGGCGGAAATGGTGGCGATGTTGGAGATCTCGACCTTGCCCTTGGTG
Source organism: uncultured bacterium (assembly GCA_937958665.1). Lineage (GTDB taxonomy): Bacteria > Edwardsbacteria > AC1 > AC1 > EtOH8 > CALGNM01. The sequence continues at coordinate 1,644 of CALGNM010000174.1, forward strand.
GGCTTGGAGATCTTCTTGATCTCGGCGATCACCGAATCCACGGCCATATCGATGCCCCGCTTGAGGTCCATGGGGTTGGCCCCGGCGGTGACGTTCTTGATGCCTTCGCGGCAAATGGCCTGGGCCAGCACGGTGGCGGTGGTGGTGCCGTCACCGGCTACGTCGGAGGTCTTGGAGGCCACTTCCTTGACCATCTGGGCGCCCATGTTCTCAAAGGGATCCTCCAGCTCCACCTCCTTGGCCACGGTCACGCCGTCCTTGGTCACCAGCGGGGAGCCGAACTTTTTCTCCAGGACCACATTGCGGCCCTTCGGCCCCAGGGTCACCTTGACAGCGTTGGCCAGCTTGTCAACCCCGATCTTGAGTGATTCCCGGGCCTTGACATCGTATTCGATCATCTTGGCATTTGCCATAAGATTTTTCTCCTTATTCCTCTATATAATTTTAATTTTCTGGCTTTTAGCTACTTCGTCATTCCCGTGAAAACGGAAATCCAGGCTGGATACCCGCCTGCGTGGGTATGACGAAAAGCATTCTATTACTTCTCTTGAATGATGGCCATGACATCGTCCGAGGACATGATCAGATATTCCACATCGTCGATCTTGACCTCAGTGCCGGAATACTTGCCGTACAACACTTTGTCGCCCTTCTTGATATCCATCTCCATTCTGGTACCGGAGTCGGATATCTTGCCGGGGCCCACCGCCACCACCTCACCCTCCATGGGCTTTTCCTTGGCAGTGTCTGGGATGATGATCCCGCCCTTCTTCTGCTCCTTGGCCTCGGCTGGTTTCACCAAAATCCTGTCGCCCAACGGCTTGATCTTGGAAACGGTTGACATAGCCTTCCTCCTGAAATGTTATGGTTTATATTTGTTGTTTTATTTAGTTAGTGGGAGCCTTTAATTATAATCAAAATTGGCCGTAATTTCAAGTGCCTTTAGCCTATTTTCGCTATTCCATAATAAATTTAGACCGCGGCTAAAACCAATCTCTACAGATGTCCGATATCTATAAACAATTGTCCTTCAAGGGCATACATTTCTTCCCGCTCTACGCCGGCTTGTCCGCCTTCGGGATCCTGCCCGGTCAGGATATTGGCGATCTGGCCAATCCTGGCCCCGCTGACGTCCAGCCGGACCCGGATGACGAATCCGCTCTCGGAGGGCTGGAGGCTGATCAGCTGCCTCTTCAGGTCGACCTCCAGCGGCTGGCCCTTCTTCAATACGGTGGCCGGCCAGCTTTCAGCCGAATCCAGCCGGACCTTGAGGGCCGGGGCATCCCCGTCATATCCGATCCGATAATCGGCCGCCACCGCCAGCTCGGTGATTGATGGGGCGTTGCTCATGATGGGCTTGACCCCGGAGATCACCATTCCCCGCGGCAGGTGGGCCTGCAGAGCGCGTATCGCCTCCGGGGAGGCCGGCTTCTCCAGCTGGATGTCCATATATTCACCCCGGCTGGTGGCCCCCAGGGGCAGGGGCGGCCCGAAGGCCACCTTGGGATGGGGCGAGAAGATCGGAAGAGCGTCGTGTAGGGAAAGAGTGTAGATCTTGGTGGTC
>CALGNM010000175.1 GCA_937958665.1 uncultured bacterium
ACGAGTTCGTATTCGGTGACTGGAGTTCAGACGTGTGCTCTTCCGATCTTAGATGCCCTGCCAGACCATGGGACCGATCTGCTGGTTCTGCCTGGCCCCGTAATACTGGGCCACGAAGGTGCTGACATAGCCGGCGGTGCCCAGAAAAATGCACATCAGGGAGAAGTTCAGCATGCCGGCCGGCATGGCCGCGGCGATGGCCTCGGGAGAATGCCAGGCCAGAAACATCCGATCCACGAAATGCTGGACCGACCACGAGGCGGTGCTCATGATCAGCGGCAGGGCCATGGCCAGCACCTCCCGGTAGCCGCCCGGGGTACGCCAGCGGTTTTTTATTTGGGTGAGAATAATTGTATCTCCAATATTCAAAAAGCCGGATAAACAACCCAATGCGTCATTCCCGCGTAGGCGGGAATCCAGGGCTGGATGCCATTGTTCAATGGCATGACCAATAAACCGACAGGAATGGTTTATTGTTCAATTCTTAAAGTAACTATTATAAGAATGAGGCGCTCGGTCACTCCACCGCCATCATGGCGCACTTGAGGTACTGGGTCTCCTTGCTGGCCAGCAGCACCGGATGGTCCTTGGCCTGGTGCCGGAACTCCAGAAGTTTCAAGGTCCGCCCGGCATCGCGGGCGGCGTCCACCAGCATCACCCGGAATGGCTCCTCCTCGATGTGATAGGAGCAGGAGCAGGAGACCAGGATGCCACCCGGAGGCAGCAACTTCATGGCCCTCAGGTTGATCTCCTTGTAGCCCTTGAGGGCCGGTTCGACCGATTTCCTGTTCTTGGCGAAGGCCGGAGGGTCCAGGATAACCAGGTCATATTTCACATCGGATTCGGACATGGTCTTCAGCTCCTGCATCACGTCGGCTTGGCGGAACCGGCAGGTCTGCTGCAGGCCGTTGAGTTCGGCGTTCTTGACAGCCATCTCTATGGCCGATTCCGAGATATCCATCCCGGTGACCTCGGAGGCCCCGCCGGCCGCCGCGTTGATGGCGAAGGCCCCGGTGTGGCAGAAGCAGTCCAGCACCGTCCGGCCCCTGACATAGGGCTGTAGGGCGGCCCGGTTGTCCCGCTGGTCGAAGAACCAGCCGGTCTTCTGGCCGTGCATCAGGTCGGCCGAGAATTTCAGGCCGTTCTCCTCGACGGTCACCTCAGGATTCAGCCGGCCGTGCAGCTCGCCGATGGCCGGGGCCAGCCCCTCCAGCTTGCGGGAATAACTATCGCTGCGCTGGTAGATGCACTCCGGATCGAACATCTCTTTAAGCGATTCCACCACGAACTCCTTGCGGCAGTCTATCCCCAGGGACATTATTTCCACCACCAGCTGCCGGTCGTAGCGGTCGATCACCAGGCCCGGCAGGCCGTCGGACTCCCCGTAGCACAGGCGGTAGAATTTGGATCCGGGATAGAACCTCTGCCGCAGGTCATCGGCCTGCTTCAGCCGCTGCCTGATCAGCTCACGGTCGAACTCCCGCCGCTCCCGGGAGTACAGCCTTACCGAGATCAGGGAGCGGGGATTGTAGAAGCCGCTGCCAATCAGATGGCCCCGGGAGTCGGACACTTGGACGTCCTCGCCGGGCTGCAGATTGTCCGGCATCTTCCAGATCTCATTGGAGAACACCCAGGGGTGCCCCGACTTTATCCGGCGCTCCTGATTCTTCCTGAGCAGAATGGTCTTCATTCATCCTCCTTCATTTTTGGCGGGGCTCTAAGCAGAAGGCCGGCTGACGCCGGCCTTCTGGGGGTCTTTATTCCTCGGCCTCCTCCATCGCCTCCACCGGCTCGGCCGGGGGTATGTACTCCTCCTCCTCCTGGCTCTGTTCCTCGATGATCCGGATCTTGCGGTAGCGCTTCAGCCCCGTCCCGGCCGGGATCAGCCGTCCCACGATCACGTTCTCCTTGAGGCCCAGCAGGGGGTCGGTCTTGCCCTGCACCGCCGCCTCGGTCAGCACCCGGGTGGTCTCCTGGAAGGAAGCCGCCGAGAAGAAGCTGGAGGTGGACAGGGCCGACTTGGTAATGCCCATCAGCAGGGACTGGAAGGTGGCCGGACGCCCCCCCTCCCGCCATACCCGGTCGTTCTCGTCCCGCACCTGGGACTTGTCCACCTGGTCGCCCTCGATGAACAGGGTGTCTCCCGGATCCTCTACCTTGACCTTCTGCAGCATCTGGCGGACGATCACCTCGATGTGCTTGTCGTTGATGTGGACTCCATTCAGCCGGTAGACCTCCTGGATCTCGTTGACCAGGTACACCTGGACCGCCCCCGGCCCCTTGATCCGCAGGATGTCGTGGGGGTTGATGGAGCCCTCGGTCAGCTTCTCTCCGGCCCGCACCCGGTCGCCCTCCCGGACGTAAAGATGCCGGCCCTGCTGGATCAGGTACTGCCGCTCCTCGCCGTTCTCGTTCCGGACGATGACCGCCCGCTGGCCTTTGGAGATGTCCCCGAACTTGACCCGCCCGTCTATCTCGGTAACCACCGCCGGCTCTCCCGGCTTGCGGGCCTCGAACAGCTCGGCCACCCTGGGCAGCCCGGCGGTGATGTCCCTGGTCTTGGATATCTCCTTGGGGGTCTTGGCCAGGAATTCCCCGGCCGAGATGTTCTGCCCCTCCTGGACCATGATCCGGGCCCCGATGGGTATGGGATAGCTGGAGCGGACCTTGCCCCGCTTGTCCACGATGTTGATGGTGGGATAGAGGTTCTTGTCCTTGCTCTCGATGACCTTGGGCCGCCGCATCCCGGTGATGTCGTCGAACTCCTCGGAGATGGTGACATCCGGCACCATGTCCGCCATCCGGACGGTGCCGGTATGTTCGGCCAAGATGGCCTGGGTGTGGGGGTCCCACTCGAAGATGACATCCCCCGGCTGGACCGCCGCCCCGTCGGTCGCCTTCAGCACCGAGGCGTAGGGCACGTTATAGCGGGTGCGGACGTTTTTCTTGTCGTCGTTGAGGATGATCTCTCCGTCCCGATTGATGACCACCACCTCCCCGGACTCCATGGTGATGGTCTCCAGATCCTTGAACTGCAGGGTGCCGGCCAGTTTGACCGTCACCTTGGACTGGGCGGCAATGCGGGAAGAGGTGCCCCCGATGTGGAAAGTGCGCAGGGTCAGCTGGGTGCCCGGCTCACCGATCGATTGGGCGGCCATCACCCCGACCGCCTCGCCCATGTCCACCAGCTTGCCGGTGGCCAGATTCCGGCCGTAGCACTTGCGGCATAAACCCCGCTTGGCCTCGCAGGTCAGCACCGAACGGATCTTGACCTTCTCGATGCCGCACTCTTCGATCTCCTCGGCCGCCTCCTCGTCGATCTCCTCCCCGGCCCGGACGATAGGCTCCTGGGTGATGGGGCTGACAACGTCCTCCATGGCCACCCGGCCCAGGATCCGATCCTTCAGCGATTCGATGATGTCCTCGCCCTCCTTGAGGGCCCCCCGCTCGTCGCCCAGGATGGTCCCGCAGTCGTCCTCGGTGATGATGAAGATCGGAAGAGCACACGTCTGAACTCCAGTCACCGAATACGATCT
>CALGNM010000176.1 GCA_937958665.1 uncultured bacterium
GATCGTATTCGGTGACTGGAGTTCAGACGTGTGCTCTTCCGATCTGGTTATATCCCCCCGGCAGGCGGCCAGGGCGGATGATAGATACTGCTTTTCCAACCTCAGCTTGGCCTGCTTCAGGTTTTCCTGCCCGACCTCCAGGGGCTGCTCCGGCTCGGACAGCCCCAGATGGGCCGGCTCCAGATGTTGGCCGTCGCACATGATCACCGCCCGTTCCACCTTGTGCTCCAGCTCCCGGACGTTGCCAGGCCAGGAGTGCTTCAACAGAGCCTGCCGGGCGGGGCTGTCGAAACCCGCGATGGTCTTCTTGTATTTGGCGGCGTAGCGCTCCAGGAAGGCGCTGGCCAGCAGGTGGATGTCAGCTCCCCTTTCCCGCAGGGATGGCATATGCAGGGTGATGACATTCAGACGGTAATACAGGTCCTGCCGGAACCTGCCTGCCCGCACCTCCTCCTCCAGATCGCGGTTGGTGGCCGCCACCACCCGGACATCCACCTTGATTGAGGTCCGGCCTCCGATATGCTCGATCAGCCCCTCCTGGAGGACCCTCAGAAGCTTGGTCTGCAACAGCAGGGGCAGGTCCCCGATCTCATCCAAGAAGATGGTGCCGCCGTTGGCGGTTTCGAACCGCCCTGGCTTGCGGGCATAGGCTCCGGTAAAGGCCCCTTTTTCGTAACCGAACAGCTCTGACTCCAGGAGGTTCTCCGGGATGGCCCCGCAGTCAATGACCACGAATGGCTGTTCCTGTCGGGGAGAAAGCTGGTGGATGGCCCGGGCGGCCAGCCCCTTGCCGGTGCCAGATTCCCCCAATATCAGAATGCTGGCATCGGACCCGGCCACCCGGCGGATCATGGTGAACACCTGCTCCATGGCCGGGCATTGCCCGATCAGTTCGCTTTTATCCTCCAGCAGGCGCTGCAGTGACTGGTTCTCCTGCTCTAGCTGTTCCCGCTTCTCCTTTTCCAACCGGCGGATGTCCTCCACCAAGGTGGCGTTGTCGATGGCGATGGCGGCCTGGGCGGCCAGGGCGGAGAACAGCTCCAAGTCCTGCTCGGAGAAGGTCTCGTGGATCTGCTGGCTGTCCACATAGATCACCCCCAGCAGCTTGCGGCTGCCGGCCTGTCCGGACAGTAGGGGGACACACATGCAGGAGCGGAGGTTGAGGTCGCTGACCGAAGATGATTGGCTGAAGGCGGCATCCTGGGAGGCATCCTTGATCCATAGCGGCTGTCCGCTGTCGATCACCTGTTGGGTGATGGTGCGGCTGATTTGGTAGTCCTCCCCCTGCCATTCCTGCTCCCGTCGGTTCCGGATCACCCGGAATTTTAGCTCCTCGCCCTGGTAGAGCATCAGGAAACCGCGTTCGGCACCGGTTAGTGAGATCACCGAGTCCATGATCACGTTCAGCAGCTGCTCCAGGTTCAACACCCGGCTGAGCCTGCGGGAAACCTCCAGCAGGAGGTTGAGCCGCTCCGGACGATCCCCTTGGGCCAACAGGGAGGGGCGCCCCTGCATTTCCTCCAAGGCCTGCGTCGCTGCGGCCAGGTCCAGCTCGGCCTCGGCCACCAGGTTTTCGGCGTTCTTTATTCTGCGGTTAACCTGCAACGGACATCACCTCCTGCTTGAGGCTCTTGATCTCCTTGAACAGCCTACGTCGGGCCGGAGAAAGCACATAGGCGGTCTTGAGGTCCGGCTGGCTGATGTTGCCCAAGGCCTGTTTGATCAACTGCAGGGCCCGCTGGTAGTTCTCCAGGGCCGGGCGGTACTTCTTCTGTCTGGTCCAGTAGCGGGCGATGGCTGACAGGATGGGCCAGGTGGTCTCGGCGATATTGACCCGGCCGGCGATCTCCAGGGCCCACTCCAGGTATTTGAGCCCGTCCAGACCCTTCTGCTCAAGCAATTCCCCCTTCAAGAGCATTGCTTCGGCCGCCAGCTGCTGCTCTTCCACCCTTTGGGCCAGCGACAGGGCACGGTCGGCCAGGGCCAATGACTCGTCCAGCTGGTTCAGCTCACGGTGCAGGTCGGCCAGGTTCTTCAAAATGTAGGCCTCCCCGGCCTTGATGTCCAGCTCGGCAAAGATCTCCCGGGCCTTGCTCAGCTCCTCCTTGGCTTCGGTCCATTGATGGCGCATATGGGCGATCCGCCCCGATAGGTTGATGGCCCGGCCCATCTCCAGGCGGCCCAGCTCCCGGGCCAGATCCAGCGATTTCTGGCAAAAGAGGTCGGCGTCCTTCAGGCTGCCCAGCGACAGGTAGAACTCGGCCTTGCGGATGAAGGCGTCCTGCATCACGTCCCTGGCCCCGATGTTGACTGCCAGCTGGATGGCCCGGTTATAGTTCCAAAGGGCCTGGTCCCATTCACTACGAGCCTTGTGTATCAGCCCGATGTTTATCAGGGAGACGGCGGTCTCAAAGCTGGCCCCGATGCGTTCCATGGTCTGCAGACACTTGCTGTGATAATCCAGAGCCTTCTCCCAGTCGCACAGATGGCGGTAGATCAGGGCCAGGTTGTTGTAGGAGCGGGCCAGGCCGCTTATGTCGCCGATTTTCTCCCTGATGACGAAGCTCTTCTGATGGCATTCGGCCGAGCGGTCCCAATCGTACATCCGGTAATAGACCAAACCCAGATTATTGTAGCTGGCGGCGATTCCGAATAGACTGCCTTCCCGCTCCTTGATGCTTAGGCTCTGGCGGTGGGCCGAGAGGGCCTGCCCCCATTCGGCCAGGTGCCAGTAGGACTGGCCCAGGGTGTTGTACAGGCCGGCCTCCACCGAGCCCCGGCTTCCGGCGGGCAGCATTTTCAAGGCCTCTTGGCAAGTTCGTTCCGCGGTGCGGTATTCGCCCCGGCTCAGACAGGTGACAGCCATGGCTCCCATCAGACGGGCGGTGGCTTCCGGGTCCTGATTGACGGCTGCTAGCCCCTGCCGGTAATAATCCATCGAAGCGTCGTAATTGCCCAGCCTTTCCTGGCAGCGGCCCAGCTTATAGAACAGGTCGGGGGAAGGCCCGCACAGTTCTGATATCTTCCGGGCCAGGTTAAAGGCCAGGGTGTACTCCCCGGATAGGTAATAGAGCTTTTGCAGCCTTTCCATGGCTGCCACATCTTGGGGCTCTTGGGCCAAGGCTTTTTCGAAGTGAAGGATGGCCTGCCCCTTGGAATACTCAAACAAGGCCTCCCCCGCCCGGAGGTGGCAATCCCTGGCCTTTTTCGCTTGGCCGGCCATTTCCCAATGGCGAGCCAGGGAGGAGAGGTCCTGCAAAGAGCTCCGGCTCTCCCTCCCCATTATCTCGGCAGCTTGGCGGTGAAGGGCCCGGGCGGTTTCGGCGGGCAGCGATTGGTATACTATCTTGGCGACAGCCGAGTGATGAAGGCCGTATAACTGCCGACCGTCGGGCTCCTGGACCGCTGCCAACAGGCCCCGGTTGATTAGGTCGGCCAGGGCCATTGCCGCCTTCTGGGCTTCAGTGGCTGACAGGACGGAGATCTCCTCCAGGGACAGCGGACGCTCCATTACCGACATGGCCTGGACCAGCTTGAGGCTTTCAGCGGGTAGGCTGTTCAGCTTGGATTCCATGGCTTTGGTGAGACTGCCGGGAAGCTCGATTTTACTCAGGTCTGCGGCGGCCGGCTGCCATTGCCCCCGGCGCTTGATCACCAGGCCTTGGTCCAAAAGGTACTGCACCGATTCCTCTATCAACAGAGGGTTGCCCTCGGTTTGGGACGATATTCTATCCAACAGGGGCCGATAATTTTGGATTCCGGGCAGGACATTGGTCAGCAGCTCGGCAACCTCTCCCGGCCCCAGCCGCCTGAGGAAAATCTGTTCTGCCAGGTTCTCGGCGATCAGGCTTTCGATGGTCTGGGGCAACTGATGGCCGGCCGGCAGGTCGTCGCTACGAAAGCTGCCCACCAGCAGGACCGCAGACTTGGAGATATTCCTGGCCAGATAGCATATTGCCTCCAGGCTTTCCCGGTCAATCCATTGGATGCTTTCCAGGAGCAGGGCGGCGGCAGGCGAGGGTGATGCCTCTAGGGTCCGGGTGATGAAATGGGAGATGGCGTCCAGCCGGCGCAGGTGCTTCTCTCCGGCCGGCAGTAGGGGGGCGGGGGTCAGGTGGCTGGTTTCGGGTAGCGAGGCCAGGGCCGGACAGATTTCGGCCAACAGGGGGCCGTATTCGACCAGGGCCTGGGGGCAGCAGTTCTGGGCCAGGGGCAATAGTTGACGGATTATCTGGAGGATTATCTCGTAGGCCGAACTCTGTTCCTCGTAACAGCGGGCCCACACCACCTGGCACTCCGAAAGCTGGGCTTGCCGGGCGAATTCGTTGAGCAGCTTGGTCCGGCCGATTCCGGTCTCCCCGGAGATGAATAGACAACCACCCTGGCCGCCCACGGCATTGTTGAGTGCCTGCCGGAGCTCGGACAGCTCCTTGTCCCTGCCTACAATTATTCCGTTGAATATGAAAGATCGGAAGAGCACACGTCTGAACTCCAGTCACCGAATACGAT
>CALGNM010000177.1 GCA_937958665.1 uncultured bacterium
AGATCGTATTCGGTGACTGGAGTTCAGACGTGTGCTCTTCCGATCTACCGTCTCGGCGGCGGTGGTGTCGGGGGTCACCGAGATGGATATCGGCTGGTCCAGAATACTGCCGGCCAGCTGGCGGATCTCCGGGGGCATGGTGGCCGAGAAGAACAGGGTCTGCCGGCGGATGGGGACCTTGGCCACGATCCGCCGGATGTCGTTGATGAACCCCATGTCCAGCATCCGGTCGGCCTCGTCCAGCACCAATACCTCCACCTTGTGCAGCAATATCAGGCGCTGGTTCATCATATCCAGCAGCCGGCCGGGGGTGGCCACCAGGATGTCCACCCCGCCCTTCATGGCTTTCTGCTGATGCCCCTGGAAGACCCCGCCATAGACCACGGCGAAGCGCAACCCGCTATGTCGGCCGTAGGCCGAGAAGCTTTGGCCGATCTGGGCCGCCAGCTCCCGGGTGGGTGTCACTATCAGCGCCCGGATGTCGCGGTATTGCTGACCCACCACCTCGGGGCGGGCCAGCTTCTGCAAAATGGGCAGGGCGAAGGCGGCGGTCTTGCCGGTGCCGGTCTGGGCGCAGCCCAGCAGATCCCGGCCGGACAGGGCCACCGGGATGGCCTGCTGCTGGATGGGGGTGGGCTCGGCATAGCCCTCCTCGCTAATGGCCTTAAGCAGGAAGGGAGCCAGCCCCAGTTGGTCGAATTTCAGCTGCGGCCCGGAGGCAGTTTTGGCCCTGGGCGGTTGACGATGAACCACCGGGGCCGGCTGGTGTTCAGCCCGGGCCGGTCCCTGGGGCCGTTGCTGGGCCGGTGGGCGGTGCCCGGCGGCGGCTGGCCGGGGCTGATGGGCCGTCCCCCGGGGGGGCGGCTGGTGGGGCCGGGGGGGGTGGCCGGCCGGCCGGCTTGTGGTTGGTGGATGCTTTCGGTCGCCAGTCGGGTGGTGGGCTTCCTTTTTATGGGCGGCGGCAACCGGTTCTTTTTTCTTCCGACGGAAGAGGCTTAGCAGTTTTCTGAGGGGCATAGCCTTCTTTCTTGGCTTATGATTGCGATTTGACCCCCGGGCATTTGGTGCACTGCATGCAGCGGATGCACTTGGCCGAAACGGGATCCTTGGTTATATCCAGGTCCACCGGACACAGCTTCTTGCAGTCGGCTTTATCCGAGACGGCTGTTTTGTCCACCTTGATCTGCAGCAGAGACACCCGGTTGAAGACTCCGAAGATGGCCCCCAGCGGGCAGATGAAGCGGCAGAAGGGCCGCTTGATGTAGATGGCGGCGGCTATGGTCAGGGCCAGCAGGATGACCTTCAGGCCGAAGAACCATCCCACCATTCCCAGGGTGTCGAAGGGCTGGCCTGGCAGGCGGAGCTTAAGCAGGGCGGACCCCACGTAGGGGATTCCGGCCTCGATGGTTCCCACCGGGCACAGTTTGGAGAACCATGGCTCATGGGTCAGGGCCGGGACGATGATGGCCAGCCCGAACAGCGACAGGTAGCGGCCCCAGCCCAGCCAAACAGGTGGATCAAGCTTCCTCTTTCTGATTCGGGCCAGCAGATCCTGGAACATTCCAAAGGGGCACAGGTAGCCGCAGGCCCAGCGGCCGACCAGGGCTCCTACCAGGCCCAGCACTCCCAGCAGCAGGAAGGGGAAAACCCCGATGATCACAAAGTTCTGCAGGGTGCCGATGGGGCAGGCGAACACCGCCAACGGGCAGGCATAACAGGTCAAAGTGGGGCAGGGGAGGTGCTTGAGGACCGGGGCCAGGAAATAGGAAAAAGTAAAAGCCGCAGCCGCCAGCTGGACATACAGCCGTCTGGTCCGGAGTGACAGGTTGTGAAACATGGGTAAATGATAAGGGATGGGCGGGCTTTTGTCAACCGTTGATTTCCCATCCGTAACGGTTGGAGAAGGCTAATTCATGCAGGGGCCGGCGGGGCGGGCTGTTCCGATAAGGTGGAGCAATCATACGGTTAAGCTTTGAAACATAGGCTGTCAAGGAAGATCTGGACTTGTTCCAAAGATTCCATGCTGAAAACAGCAGCGCTTTTTGCCGGGCGCTCGCTGTTTTTAACCAGGATTCCCAGCCCCCTTCCGCGAATAGCCCTAAAGGCCGACTCGTCTATTAGGTCGTCACCAATGTAGATGGGAAAGAGATTCTGTGATCGGTGCCTTTTTAACAGCAGTTCCACCGCCGAGCCCTTGTCCCAGCTGACCTTGGGCCTCAACTCTAGTACTTTGCGGCCGGCGCACCAAGTCAGCCATCGCTTGAATTTCATGGCTTGGCGCTCGACCGCTTCCTTTGCTATTTTATATGATTTCTCATCAGCCGTCCGGTAGTGGACGGCCACCGTCAATTCTTTGTCCTCCACCAATATACCCTTTATGTTCTTGAGCTCCTCGGTTAACTCCCGGACCGCCTGTTTTACTATATCCCGAAACCTCGGCGCCTGGGGATGTTCGTAGCTCCAGTTTGGGGCGGCAAGCTCCATTCCGTGGCAACCCGCATAAATAGCCTTTTTGATGCCGACCCTTCGGCGGACATCATTCAGTCCTCGCCCGCTGATTATCGCCAGGGATATCTGCGGATGTAAGGCGAGCTTGTTGAGTGTCATTTTCATTTTTGGGGGCAACCAAGCCGCCTCGGGAAATTTGCGTATTGGGGCTATGGTTCCATCAAAGTCCAGCATCAGCAAAATCAAAGGAATATCTCCCGTTTTCCTTGGTAGATCGGAAGAGCGTCGTGTAGGGAAAGAGTGTAGATCTCGG
>CALGNM010000178.1 GCA_937958665.1 uncultured bacterium
CCACCGAGATCTACACTCTTTCCCTACACGACGCTCTTCCGATCTCACCAAGGTCTACTTCGCCAAGCCCTACTCCTCCTGGCAGCGGGGCAGCAACGAGCACGTCAATGGCATCCTGCGGCGATACCTGCCGCGCAATACAGACCTCGATACCGTTACAGACAAAGAGCTGGAAGCCATAGTCAACCAGATCAACGATCGGCCCCGAAAAATTCTGGATTACCGGACACCGAATTAAGTCTTCCGACAAGAAATCAACCGATTAAGTAGGTACGGACCCCATCCTTAAAAAACCACAAAAGTTGCATTTGAAAATGGAACTCAGGTAATATATCACAAAACCGCCCCATTTTCCACTCATATCATCAATTAGCAGCCATAAATTGGTTGTTGGCTGTTTTATATGATAATGACTTTTACACTAGGATAATATTGCCAGCAAGGTTCTATGTCCTCGGGAAGTCCTATCAACCTGAACAGATAAACAAAGTCGGCAACCGATGGGTTGCCGACTTAAGCAAGGTTTCTATATTTTGTATTCTTCAAACCTCTCCTGCTTGGCCCGGCAGATGGGGCAGATCGGCGGGGCTTCCGGCCGGGCGCATAGGTAGCCGCAGACCTGGCAGCGCCAGGTTTTTATGGGTTTGGCATCCGGCTTGTTCTGAATCTCCTCCATCGATCCCTCCTCCTGTTTGCCGGACGTGTTTGCCGGCGGCCTCCGTTCGGGAATGGGGTCGGGCGGCAGGCCTTTTTGGACGTACTGCTCGGTCACATACAGGGCGCAGTAGCAGCGGCCGTATTCCTCCAGGTCGGGATCCCGGTACTGGCAGGGGCAGATGATGTCTAAGTCGGCGATCCGGTCTCCCGAGGACGGCCGGCAGGGGCAGTTCCAGTATCCCAGCCTTGCCTCGTTGGACGCCAAGCCCTCGATGATGCCCTCCAGTATCTCCCGGTCGGGGTTGAGCCGGTAGCCCTCTTTCTCGGCCAGCTCCCGGATCTCCCTTTCAATCCTTTCCGTTTCGCTCACGACAGGGCCTTTCGGATCTCGGACTCCTTGAAACCGACGACAACCTTCTCCCCGTCGATCACCATGGTGGGAAAGCTCTGGGCCGGATTTATACGGGCCAATTCGGACATGGCCTCGGCTTCCTCCCGGCCTTTCAGCTGGTCGACAAATACGTACTGGTACTCAATGTCCATCTCGTCCAAGAGCCGCTTGGTCTTCTTGCACCAGACGCAGGTGGACAGAGCATAGAGCGACACCTGATGGGTGCGGTCGCCGCCCGGCACCCGGCTGAAGGCGGTCATTTCTCTCTCCCTGTCTCGGCCGGCTGGGCCGGGGTCCGGGTCATCTTGAGGCTGCCGGACGATTTCTTTGTGTGTTTGGACAGCTTGCCTTTGTCCTTATGATAGGCCAGCAGGAACGGCACCTCCCGGCCGGTAGCGATGACCTGACCATTGGCCAGGACCAGCGGCAGGACGAACTCCATAACCAGCCGGCCATCGACCAGCCTGGCCTGCCCCGAAATCAGGCGCGGCTTTTCAGCCGGGGCATGCCTGAAGAAGGGCTTGCCCAGATGCTCCTGCACCACCCAATTCCCCTGCCCATCCTGGAAGCCGATGACCATCACCGCCCCGTTCATCCCGGCCGAGCCCAGGCCCAAAGCCAGCCAGCCCGACCCGGGGCTCCTCATGGCCGCTTGGAGGTTGTGGCTGTCGGCCTGCCAGAAGACCTCTATTCCGGTCCGACGGTCGACGAAGGAGGATCGGTACTCGCCCGGCTCTATGGCCCCGTCAACCTTGATGGCGGACTGGTCCAGCTGGAACACCTCACGGGGCCCGGCCCCCTGGGCCAAGGCTTGCCCGCAGGCCAGCATCAGTATGGCAGCTATCAGTCGGCGCATGTCGGTTTCTCCTAAAATGGTTACAGGCTGTCGGCCGCCGCCGGGACGTCATGGGCCCGCTCCGGCTTTCCCAAAACCAGGCTGGCCGAGCTCTTGATGGAGGGCCGGCCCTTGAACGAGGTCTTGGTCTTGTGGCAAGCCAGCACGAAGGGCATGGGCTGTCCCGGCACGATCACCTGGCCGTTGGACAGGGTCAGCGGCATGGCGAACTCTATGACCGTTCCCTTGCCGGCCGAGCCGGTGGCGAAATTGATAAGCGAAGGCTTGTCGATCGGCCGGTGGGTCGACACCCAGCTGCCGGTATGTTCGTCCACCCGCCCGCCTCCCGACAGATGGTAGCCGATGAACATGGAGCTGCCCCGGATCTTGCTGTTCCCGAAGGCGATGGCCACCCACCCCGGATGGGGGCTCTGCAGGGCCAGGTACAGCAGCTGGCCGTCGCTTACCCAGCCCACCCTGATGCCGGTCTTGGAGTCGGTGAAGACGGCCGGGTACTCGCCCTCGGACAGCTTACCGTCCATCTTCACCTCTACCGAAGACAGATTGGGGATCCCGTGGGTTTTAACCTGGGCTAAGCCCGGCCCGGCCAATCCCAGGGCCGCCAGGACCAATAGCAGCCTCTTCATCTGGGCCTCCTGTTATGTGGTTTACAGTTTTGCGGCGTCGCCGGCCAGACAATTCATCACCTGGCCCACGTACATCCGGTGATAGTCCTTGATGGGGTAGCTCTTGTGAATTTCGGGGTCCAAAAACCTTTGGGGGTTGAGATCCTGGTGGTAGATCTTGCGGCACTCCAGCACCAGCCGGGCCTGTCGGAAGTAGACGGCCCCGCTGACGCCCTTCTCCGGGGTCAGCCCGGTCTCTTTGGCCTTGTCCACCTGGCGGCCGGACTTGGTGCCGCAGAGTTCCAGGGTTTTGCGGTATTGCTCGGAGAAGAAGCACAGGCTGAAGTACTCGCTCTGCTCCATAAATCCGTAGGTATGCCGGGTGGGACGCACGAAACAAAAGGCCACCGGCTTGTGCCACAGCACCCCCAAGCCTCCCCAGCTGGCGGTCATCATGTTGAAGGCTTCCATTTTGCCGGCGGTGATCAGCATCCAGTCCTGGTCGATCAGCCGGAAGACGTTGTCCGGTATCCGGGTCGGTTCGATCTGCCTGAAATGTCCTTCCATGGCTATCTCCCCCTCATTGTTCCTGTCCGGCCAGCCAGTCCAGCGCCTGTTCCACGGTGTCGCAGGCTTTAATGTTGCGGCCGGTCAATTTGACGATGGCGGTTAATAGGATCTTCTTTATTCCGACCACCCCGGTCACCGCGCTGGCCCTGATGAAGGGGGTGTTGGCCCTGGAGTAGGCCTTGACCGCCTCGGCCCCCCGGGCCTCGTAACGGGTGTCCAGGCAGTTGGTCAGCAATAGAAGAGACTTGGGCGGCTGGGAATCTATCACCTGCCGGGCCTGGCCCAGGACCGCCACGATCTCGTCGGGATCCTTAAGCCCGGATAGATCAACATGGAGGATCCGCCCTCCTTTATGCTCCGTGAAGCCAACCCGTTCCATTCCCTACTCCTATCTGAATTCGTCAACCAGCTGGCGGCGGGCAGGGAGGTCGAGCGCCTGGCCCAGCAGCGTTCCCTTTTCCAATTGGGGCAGCCTTTGATCCAATGGTTCCCGCGAATTGCGGTAGATAATCCCGACGGGAATCCTTTCTCCCCACTCCTGGGCCCTGGCCAGGGCCGCCCCCTTGTCGAAGGGATCGTATTCCGGCGGCAGTTTGTAGACCCGCTCCTGATACCACTTGAGGGTGTTGACCTTGTTGAAGGTGACGCAGGGCTGCAGGATGTCGATGAATGAGAAACCCGGGTTATTAAGGGCGGCCGCGATCAGGCCGGTCAGGTGCTCGATGTCCCCGGCGAAGCCCCGGGCCACCAGGGAGCATTCGGCGCCTATGGCCATCATCAGGGGCTGCTCGGGCAGGTTGAGGCTGCCGAACGGCGTCGACGGGCTGACAAACCCGGCTTCCGATGTCGGCGAAGTCTGTCCCTTGGTCAGTCCGTAGACCTGGTTGTTATGGACCAGGTAGGTCAGGGTGAGGTTCCGACGCATGGCATGGACGAAATGGTTGCCGCCCTCGGCATAGCCGTCCCCATCGCCGCCCTCGGCGATGACCTGCAGGGAGTGATTGGCCAGCTTGATGCCCTGGGCCGCCGGCAGAGCCCTGCCATGCAGGCCGTTGAACAGGTTGCACCTCAGGTAGTGGGGCAGCTTGGCCGCCTGCCCGATGCCGGAGGAGAAGGCAGTCTGGTGGGGCGGGATGCCTGTCCGGGTCAAAGCCCCCTTGACGGCCTGCAGAATGGCATGGTTGAAACAGCCTGGGCACCAGGCGATCGGATCGTGGCTTTGGTATATGTCTTCGCTTATTTTATTCATAATGTCTTTAAGCTGTCGGTTATGTACCGGGCCGTGATCGGCCGGCCGTCGAACTTCCGTATCGCCCCGTCCGCCCTTATTCCCAGTTCGGTCAGCAGCAGCTTATCCAGCTGGCCGGTGGCGTTCTGCTCCACCACGATCACCCTCTGGTAGCCCCGGGCTATCTCCCTTATCTCCATGGAGAGCGGGTAGGGCTGGCCGATGTGCAGCCCGGCCGCGCTTCCCCCCTGCCGGTTGATGACCTCCACCGCCTCCTTCACCGGCCACTTGGTGGTGCCGAAGCCCACCAGCAGGACCTGGTCTCCGGCCCCGCACAGTTCGGGGGCCAGCGACTCCTCCTGCAGGCCATGAAGCTTCCTCAGCCGCTTGGCATTCATCTGCAGCCGGACGGCGGCCTCCTCGGCGATGTGCCCCTCCTCGCCGTGTTCGTCGCTGTCCCAGTAGCCCACCGCGTCGGGGGTGCCGGGAACCAGCCGGGGCGAGATGCCGTCGGGACTTAAATGATATCTTTTATATTCGCCCTTCGACCCGTCCCAACTGTCGATCAGCTTTCCCCGATCGATGGTCAGAGCCCCCGTGTCGATATCATCCAGCGTCCATAAAGAATCGTTCAGGTTCTGGTCGCCCAGCACGATGACCGGGATCTGGTAGCGGTCGGCCAGGTTGAAGGCAATGTTCATGCATTGGATGGTCTCGGCGGCGTCGCCCGGGGCCAGGATGGCCCGGGGGAACTCCCCGTGCCCCCCGTAGAGGGCGAACATCAGGTCTCCCTGCTCGGTCCGGGTGGGAAAACCGGTGGCCGGGCCGGGCCGCTGGGCCAGAAAGATGACCAGCGGAGTCTCGGTCATCCCGGCCAGCGACAGCCCCTCGGCCATCAGGGCGAAGCCTCCGCCAGAGGTGGCGGTCAGGCTGCGCACCCCGGCGAAGGAGCCCCCCAGTGCCAGGTTGACCGCCGCGATCTCGTCCTCGGCCTGCTCCACGACGATCCCCAGCTCCGTCTGCTTGGAGGCCAGGTATTCCATGATGCCGGTGGAGGGAGACATGGGATAGGCCGACATGAACTTGAGGCCCGAAAGGGCGGCCCCCAGCCCGGCGGCCTGGCTGCCGTTCATCAACAACCTGGCTTTGGGCTTTTCGCTTTCAGCCTTCAGCTGACAATAGGGACAGGCGCCCGGCGGAAATTTTTTCGAGGAGTATTCGAACCCCGCCCGGGCCGCCCGGATGTTGGCCTCCACCATGGCGTCGCCTTTGGCGGCGAAGATGTCACCCAGGGTGTCGGCCAGGACATCGAAATCGTATTCCATCAGGTTGAAGCACACCCCGCAGGCCACCGAGTTGACCAATATCTTGTTCTGCCCGGCCTCCACCGCCAGCTTTTCCATCGGCACCGGGAACAGGTTCAATCCATCATTTAGAATTTTAAGATCTTCAATTTGCAATTTTTCGTCGTATACAATGACCCCGTTGTCAATCATCTCTCCGGAATGGAGCTTGATGGAATCCTGGTTGAGGGCGATCAGGATGTTGACCCCTTCGGACAGCCCGCCCACCGGGTGATCGGAGATGCGGATGGCCGAGGAATTGTGCCCGCCCCGGATCCGGGACATCAGGTCCTGGTAGCCGTAGATGTAATAGCCCTGCCGGGTGAGTGATCTGGCCAGGATGGTGGAGATGGTCATCATGCCCTGCCCGGCCGCACCGGCTATTTTGATGGTGAGGTCTATCATGTTTTCATCTAGCCCAGCCCTTATAACCCTCCTATAACTCCAACTCCTCGGCCTCCCTGGTCCCGAACAACTTCACTTTTGTCGTCTCCTGCATCTGCTTGATGATCTTATCCAACTGATCATCGGTCCGCTCCGGGTCGTGGTGGAAGAACCCCAGCCGGCCCACCCCGGCGTCCTCGGCCAGCTTGATGGTCTCGGCGAAGGTGGAGTGCCCCCAGCCTCGGGTCCGCTTCATGTCCTCCTCGGTGTACTGGGCATCGTGAACCAGTATGTCCGCCCCCTGGCAGAAATCCACGAAATCCTGATACGGCGTGGAGGGCTTTTCGGCCCTCAGCTCGTTGTCGGTGATGAACACGAAGGTCCTATCCCCGTCCTTTATCCGCAGGCCGTGGGTGGGCACCGGGTGGTTGTTGCGGATGGTGTCGAAATGCATCCCCCCGAAATCGAAGCCCTTGGCGTCGACTATCTCGAACTTGACCTGGGACTGCACCTCCTGCAGGTCGGCCGGAAAAACGTACCCGTCCATTTGATTATAGAGAGTTTGATACAAACGGTCGAAGCTGTCGTTGGCGCTTAAAAACATCAGCTTGAACTTGGGCATATAGATGGGCAGGAAGAACGGCAGGCCCTGGATGTGGTCCCAGTGGGCGTGGGTGATGAAGATGGGGATGGCGGCCGGGTCCTGTTCCTTGAGCAGCTTTAGCCCCAGCTTGCGGATGCCGGTGCCGCAGTCGATGATCATTCGGTAGCCGCCGGAGGTGACCACCTCGGCGCAGGTGGTGTTGCCGCCGTAGCGGCTGGTCTCGCAGCCCGGCGCCGGGATAGAACCCCGCACCCCGTAGAAAGTCACTCTCATTCGCCCCTCGCTGAAGTATTGATAGCAATAATTTTTCGGCAGATAAACGACACGATCTGTCATTCCCGCGAAGGCGGGAATCCAGATACGGATGCAATTTTTAATTCATCACGAACCTGGTACTGGTATGGCAACTATAATTCCTTGTATTTTTCGTATATCTCCATCACCCCGTCCATGCCCTTTTCGAAGGCTTCGATCACCGCCGGGTCGAAATGGGTGCCGGATCCGTCCTTGATTATCCCCATGGTCTCCCCGATGCTCATAGCCCCCTTGTAGACCCGCTTGTTGGACAGGGCGTCGAACACGTCGGCCAGGGCCACTATCCGCCCCTCGATGGGGATGTCCTCCCCCTTGACTTTTTCCGGATATCCGGTGCCGTCGAACTTCTCATGGTGGCTCTGGGCGATCTTCCGTGACAGCTGCAGCAGGGGGATGTTGGAGTCCTTCAGAATCCCGGCCCCGATGGTGGTATGCGATTCCATGATCACCCGCTCGTCCGGGGTCAGCCGCCCCGGCTTTAACAGGATGCCGTCCGGGATGCCCACCTTGCCGATGTCGTGCATCGGGCTGGCCAGCCTGATTGTCTCCACCCGCTCGGCCGGCATCCCCATCTGCTCGGCGATGATGGCCGAGTAATGGCTCATCCGTCGGATGTGGTTGCCGGTCTCCTTGTCCCGGTACTCGGCGGCCATGCCCAGCCGGAAGATGGTGTCCAGATGGGCCTGGCGGATCTCGTCGTTGAGCCGGGCATTCTTGACCGCCACCGCCGCCTGGGAGGCTATGGCCAGCAGCAGCTCCTGGTCTTCCTGGCTGAAGGCTATCACCTGACCATTGGTGTCCATGGCGTTGATCAATTGGAGAACCCCGACGATCTCTCCCTTGTTATCCTTCATCGGCAGCTGGATCATGGATTGGGTGCGGTATCCGCTGCGCTGGTCGAAGGACTTGTCAAAATGGTATTCGGCCGAATCAGGGATGGCGTAGGCGTCGGGGATGTTCAGGATGACCCCGTTGTTGGCCACATAGCCGGACAGGCTTTTGTTGGATATGGGGAGGTGGAAGGGCTTGAAAGGCTGGGCCTGGTTGGATTCGCCCAGCCGGCGGGCCAGAGTGTCGTTCTGGCTGACCACGAACTTGAGGGAGTCCCCCTCCTTGAGGTAAAGGCTGCCGGCGTCCGCCCGGGCGAAGGCCCGGGCTTCGGTGACCACCAAATCCAGCAGCTGGTCCAAATCCCGCACCGACGACAGGGCCAGGCCTATCCGGACCAGCTTATCCAGGGCGGTTCCGCATTGCTCCATAGAGAACCTCGGATCTGCGGTTTATGATGGTTGATGAACCGGTCGT
The DNA here is from genome assembly GCA_937958665.1 of uncultured bacterium. GTDB lineage: Bacteria > Edwardsbacteria > AC1 > AC1 > EtOH8 > CALGNM01. The sequence continues at coordinate 8,259 of CALGNM010000178.1, forward strand.
CTAATAAAATGCGAAACGGAGGCTAGAGATCCTCATCTCCCTCCTCCTCATCCTCGAAATCATCATCGATGATCTGGAACAGGTCTTGGGAGGCTCCGCAGTCCGGGCAGACCCAATCCAGCGGCAGGTTGTCGAAATAGGTGCCGGGCCTGACGTCGCCGTCGGGATCGCCGGCCTCGGGGTCGTAGACATAGCCGCAGACGTTGCATTTTAGCTTCATGATGGCCTCGCCGCTTGGTGTTTATGGTCGGTTGATCAGCGCCAACAGCTGTTCCCTGGTTTTGAGGCTGTCCAGGTGCATCAGGTAAACGTCCCGGTCGCCCATCCGCTGCGAATCGAACAGCATTTTCCGTCCGTCCGGGGAGAACCCGAAAACAAAATCCTCGGCCGGATGGTTGGTCAGCCGGATAGAGGCCTTGGTCCCCAATTGGTAGAGGTAGATCTCGTCATTGCCGTCCCGCGAGGAGACATAGGCCACCCCTGCGCCATCCGGCAGGGGAACTACGGGAATGCCGGTGCGGAAAGACGGGAAGTCAACCTCCGAAATCCGATTTCCATCCAATGACAGGCGGAACACAAAGCCCTGATTCTTGACCTCACGCTGGGCCAAAATTCCCCCGGGCATGAATTCGAAATAGGCCACATCACCCTCGGGACAGCGGTAGAAAAGCTGGGGGACATTGTCGGGCTCCGCCCCGCCCCCCCAGGCCATCCGCCAGATGGCATAGCTGCCGCCCCGGTCGGACAGCCAGAAGATCTCCTGGCCGTCCGGGGAGAAACGGGGGAAGAAATCGTCGGTCCGGCTGCGGGTCAGGCGGCTCTCCTGGCCGGACTCCAGATCGTAGAGATACAGCTCATCGTTGCCGTGGCGGTCGGAGACAAAGGCTACCCGGCGGCCGTCGGGCGAGAAGGATGGCCCGTAGTCTATGGCGGGATTCCTGGTCAGCCGCCGCTGGCCGCTGCCGTCGGACGACATCAGGTAGATCTCGGGGTTGCCGTCCCGCTTGGAGGAGAAGGCTATCCGACGACCGTCGGCCGAGATGCTGGGGAAGGCGTCGTTGCCCTTGGCATCGGTCAGCCTGGCCGAAGGGTAGGGCTCGGAGTTAAGAAACACCGCCACCTTCTGGCGTAACAGGGTGTCGTCGGCCAGCCGGGGTTCAAGCCGGGCCAGGATCGAGTATTCCTTGACCGCCGCTTCGGCAGAGTCGGCCAGGCAATAAGTTTTGGCCAACAGATAATGGGCTTCGGCATGGCGGGGATTTGAGTTTACCGCCAGCTCGAACTGGTCCCGGGCCCGGGATAGGTCGCCCATCTCCAGGAACTGCCTGCCCTTGCCCACCGGACCTCCCGGCCCGCAGCCCCAAGGCAGAGCGGCCAACAGCAGGATGGCGGAGGCCCCAAGCCTCATTTCTTCCTCGTCTTAGCGGCGGGCTTGACAGCCGGCTTGGGGGGCGGCCTCTGCCAGGCCAGCAGGCCGAACATGGTCTCGTCGTTGCCGTAGTCCAGTATTTTGGCCTCCATTATAATCCGGTTATAGTTCTTCAGCAGCCGGGCGGACAATTGACTGGCCTTGGCCAGCCGGAGCCGGGCCGTCTCCATATCCTTCTGCATGGCGGACTGGCGGGCGGCCAGGGCATCTATCTTGGGCTTCTGCTTCTTGGCCAAAAGGCTGTTGTTACGGACCGAGGCCCGGAGGTCCTCCAACTGCCGGCCGACCTCGTTCAACTGGCCATATAGTTCCACCGCCTTCTCCTCCAGAGACAGAAACTCGGTTCCGGCCGCCAGACAGGAGTCCATGGCCAAGGCGATGGCCGGATACTTTTTTAGCTCCGGGGCGGCCTGGTTGTCTGCCGCCATCCTCTGGCAGCGGGCCGCCAACTGGCGGTAGGTTGGCAGATGCTGGTCCACCCGGTCGGCCGGAGCCTCCCCCACCTTGGTCCTCAAGCCCTGGATCTCATGCATCAGGACATAGAAGTTGAGAGCCTGGGGGGTGATCCCCTCGGTGATATCCTTCGGGCCGGGCTTACAGCCCCCCAGCACCAGCCATCCAGCTAAGGCCACCCACCCCAGACCGGCCTTGATTCTAAACATGTCACGCCACCTTTCAACAGGTTTCACGACAGGGCCAATTCTGGCAACATTCAGCAAAAATATATTGCCTTTTGGTATACCTTGTGATATAGTTTTGTCTGCTGATAACATTAGCATGAAATATTTGAGAATGTCAAGGGAGATATATTTTATTTCCGATGTCCACCTGGGAAGCGGCGGGCCGGGGGCGGATGATCAGGTAAAACTGGAGCGGCTGAAGGGCCTGTTTGACCATCTGCCCGCCAAAGATGCCAGGCTGTACATTTTGGGCGACCTGTTCGACTTCTGGTTCGAGTACCGGACCGTGGTCCAGATTGAGCATCTGGAGATGATCGGCCTGCTGCGATCCCTGCGGGACCGGGGAATGGAAATCGACCTGCTGGTGGGCAACCACGATTATTGGATTGGAAACTTTCTGCAGAAACGGCTGGGGATCGGCATCCACCGCGGTCCGGTTGTTATTGAGCAGGATGGCCGGAGATTCTATCTGGCCCATGGCGACGGGCTGGGCCGGGGCGACCTGGGCTACAAAGTCCTCAAACTGTTGATCAGAAACCCGCTGACCATCGGACTGTTCGGGCTGTTGCACCCCGACCTTGGGGTGCCGCTGGCCCGGTGGTTCTCGCGGTTCTCCCGACGACACCTGACCCGGGGCAAATACACGGATCCCTCCCCCCTGGTGGAGGTGGCCCAGAAGAAATTCTCGGAAGGTTTCGATTACGTGGTGCTGGGCCACACCCACCGGCCCCACCGACACCAGGCAGGATCCAGGGTCTATCTCAACCTGGGCGATTTTATGGAGCATTTCACCTACGGGGCCTACCACGATGGGCACTTAACCTTGGAGAACATCAAACCAGAACCATAAAAGGAGCCAGCCATGCCGAAGATCAAGAAAGTTCACGCCCGGGAGATTTTGGATTCGCGCGGCAACCCCACTGTCGAGGTGGATTGCCAATTGGATGGCGGGGCCTTTGGCCGGGCCGCAGTCCCCTCTGGAGCCTCCACCGGAGTCCATGAGGCTTTGGAACTAAGGGATGGAGACCCGAAACGCTATGGAGGCAAGGGCGTACTCAAGGCTGTCCGCAACATCAACGAGATAATCGGCCCGGCCCTGATCGGACGGGAAGCCAGCCAACAACAGACCGTGGATCAGGCCATGCTGGATCTGGACGGAACCGCCAACAAATCCAAGCTGGGAGCCAATGCCACCCTGGGGGTGAGCCTGGCGGTGGCCCGGGCGGCGGCGGCCGCCGCCGGCCAATCGCTCTATCGCTACCTGGGCGGGGAGTCCGCCGTTAGCCTGCCAGTTCCCATGTTCAACATCATGAACGGGGGGGCCCATGCCAACTGGCAGGGCACCGACCTCCAGGAGTTCATGATCGCCCCCTTGGGCGCCCCCAATTTTGCCGAAGCCCTGCGTTGGGGCAGCGAGACCTACCATGCTCTGAAGACGGTTCTTAAAGACAAAGGGTATTCAACCGGAGTGGGGGACGAGGGCGGGTTCGCCCCGGCTCTTAAGGCCAATGCCGAGGCCCTGGACTTGATTGTCCAGGCCATCGAAAAAGCCGGCTACCGGCCCGGCGAGCAGATAGCCCTGGCCCTGGACCCGGCCTCCAGCGGATTCTACCAGGAGGGGAAGTACCATCTCAAGACCGAGGGCCGAAGCGTAAGTTCGGAACAGATGGTGGATATTTATCAGCAGTGGTGCCAGAAATATCCCATTATCGTCATCGAGGACGGGTTGGCCGAGGACGACTGGGATGGCTGGAAGCTGCTGACCCAGCGCCTGGGCAACAAGATAGAGCTGGTCGGCGATGACCTGTTTGTCACCAATGTCAAACGCATCTCCCGTGGTATTGAGGAAAAGTCGGCCAATGCCGTTTTGATCAAGCTCAACCAGATCGGCACACTGACCGAGACCCAGGCCGCCATCGCGCTGGCCTATCAGGCTGGCTGGAAGGCCATGGTCTCTCACCGCAGCGGAGAAACGGTCGACAGCTTCATCGCCGACTTCACCGTGGCCATGAAGACCGGGCACCTTAAAACCGGGGCCCCCTGCCGCGGGGAAAGGCTGGAAAAGTACAACCAGCTGCTGCGAATCGAGGAGGAGCTGGGGGCGGCCGCCCGGTACGCCGGCCGGTCCGTCTTCAGCCGTTAGGACACCATGGTCCGCCAGCCCGGACGCCGCAGGAATACCACCAAACTGCTGGCCCTCCTTCTGGTCGGATTGGTGATGGTGGGCCTGTGGTTCGGGCGGGGGCGTTACGGATGGATAACCATGTTCCGGCTACAGCGCCAGGAGAGAAGGCTCCACCGGGAAATGCTAGCCAACCTGGCCCGGTGCGAGATACTGGAGCGGGAGGTCAGGCGGTTGAGGCAGGACCGGGAATATCTGGAGCTGCAGGCCCGGGAGAACCTAGGGATGGTCAAGCCAGGAGAGACCTCCTACCGGTTCGTCCCGGCCGATTCCCTGAAGAAAAGGCCTTGACTTTGACCTGTTTCTTTGGTATCATTGACCTTGTTGAAACGTCGCGGGGTGGAGCAGCCTGGTAGCTCGTTGGGCCCATAACCCAAAGGTCGGAGGTTCAAATCCTCCCCCCGCTACCATAATTATTAAGGCCCTAGTAGTCAGCCGAGCGACTATACTGGGGCCTTTGGTATCCGAAGTTCCATAGGGCCAGTGGCGGCTTAGCTCAGCTGGTTAGAGCAGCGGAATCATAATCCGCGTGTCCGGGGTTCGAGTC
>CALGNM010000179.1 GCA_937958665.1 uncultured bacterium
GATCGTATTCGGTGACTGGAGTTCAGACGTGTGCTCTTCCGATCTCTGTTGCAGGGCCTTCTCGGTGTTCTGGGCCACGATATGGTGGCCGCAGCCCTTGCAGAAGGGAAGGTTCTGGGTGGATAAAAAGCTCTGGCTCATTCCTTTGCTCCTTCCATGATGTCCTCCGGCGAGATCATCCGGCCGATGGCGTTGACCCCCTTGACCCCCTCCCGGCCGGCCCGGCCGAACAGCACCTCGCGGTACTGGCCGGTCAGGTTCTCCTCGGCCACCACCACCTTGCGATACCTGGATAGGATCTTCAGGTAATCCGGGGGCACCGGGAACAGGGTCTGGCAGATCAGCAGCGATACCTTCCGCCCCTTGGCCCTCAGACGATCCACCGCCTCGAGGGCCGCGGCCGAGGTCAGGTCGTAGGAGACCACGATGGTGTCTCCGTCCTGCTCGTCCAAATGGTAGTAGGTGTAATCCTTGAGGTTGGCCTCCATCTTGTGCTGCAGCCGCCGGGTGTTGTCCAGGGCCTCTTTGGAGGTGTGCTGCAAATCTCCCTTCTGGTCGTGGGTGCTGGCGGTAATCCGCACCTGATGCTGCAGGTTGCCCACCGGCAGGAAGGCCGGGATCCCCCGGTCGTCCCCTTGGTAGGGCAGGTATTTCTCGGAGCCGGAATAGAACTTCTTGTCCAGGGGCTTGATCTCCGGCAGTTTGGATAGGTCGAAATTCCGCAGGGTCATCACCATTTCCTTGGAGCTCAGCAGGATCACCGGGCTGCGCAGTTTAAAGGCCAGCTTGACCGCCTCGGCCGAGAGTTTCCAGCAGTCGTCCAGGTCCGAGATGCACAGGGTGGGAATGGGATATCCCCCGGAATTGATGCCGTTGATGACATTGATGTCGCCCTGAGCCCCGCAGGTGGCGGTGCCGGTGGCCGGTCCCAGCCGCTGGGCCAGAATGATGACCATCGGCAGCTCCATCATGTAGGCCATGCCGATGGACTCGATCATCAGGGCCAGTCCCGGGAAGCTGGTGGCCGTCACCGGCAGCTTCCCGGCCGCGGCGTAGCCCGACATCCACTGCAGGGTGGTGATCTCGTCCGGGGCCGGCAGCACCGTCGGGAAGCGCTGGGCCGAATACAGGTAGAGCAGGTTGGCCGGGGTGATGGGATAGCCGATGAAGACGTCCCCCCCGGCCCGCACCGCCGCTTCGATAATCAGCCTCGAGCCGTCCACCAGGGACTGCCCGGTTACATTGCCGTTCATGACGCGTTATCCTTAATTAAATGAATATGCTTATTTGGCCGCTTCCGCCGGCCGCTTGCCGAACAGCCGGTCGCCCAGGGTGCTCAGGACGATGATGATGACGGTGGTGATCACCGCCCCGTAGGTCTTGTCCAGGGTGAACCACTTCATCTGCTGGGCCACGATGGTGAAGAAGATCACCACCGTTCCGATGGCGAAGGACAGCTTGACCCCCAACGGGGTGATCCAGCGCCGGGCATAGAGGCCCATCACCACCACGATGGCCCCGATGGCCCGGATGGCGTAGGAGATGTAGGCCATGTCCAGCACCGCCCCCTTCATCAGGATGGCCAGGGGGACGGTGATGATGCCCACCAGAACCACCAGCCGCTGGGCGATGGTGATCAGCCGCTTGTCGTCGGCCTCCTTGTGGATGATGCCGTGATAGATGTCCTTGGCGGCGATGGTCACCACCGCAAAATTGACCGGCCCCACCGTGGACAGGATGGCCGCCAGCACCCCGGCCAGGGCCAGCCCGCCCAGCACCGGATGGATGAACTCCGGGGTGACCAGCAGTTTGGCCAGGGCGGTCTTGGCGTTGGGGAACTGCTCCACGTTGAAGAAAACCCCGGTCCTGGCGATCAGGCCCAGAATGGCGGCCATGATCCCGAAGGGGGCCACGATCAGGCCGGCCAGCACCGAGGCCCGTTTGGCGGTGGAGACGTTCCTGGCGGCGAAGATCGGCTGGATGCTGGCCTGGGCGGCCATTCCGCCCAGCACTCCCCCCAGCAGCAGGACGAAGGCGTCGTTGAACCCGGCGCTGAAGGGGTTGTAAAGGTTCTGGGGGGCCCCCAGGGCCACCAGCTTGGCGTGCAGGGCACCCAGGCCCCCGATCTTGAACAGCCCCACCACGAAGGCGATGCCCAGACCCAAGTACATGGTCACCAGGTAGACGATGCCGGTGCTGGCCAAAGCGTGCATGCCGCCCACGTAGGTGTAGAGGGTGATGATGGCCGCCGAGATGATCACCGCCCAGGTCCAGCTGATGTGGAACAGGGGGGCCATCACCCCGGCGCAGGTCTGCAGCTGGATGTAGGCCAGGGTGATGTAGGCGATCAGGAACACCACCGCCGAAATGTGGCGGGCCTGGGAGCCGAACAGGCTCTCAATCATTTCGCTGACGGTGTGGACCCCCTTCTGGCGGTAGTGGGCGGCCACCGTGAAGCCGATGATCACCATCCCGATGGCGGTGGCGATGTTGTAGAAGATGGGCTGGAGGGTCATGGTCTTGAAGGCCTTCTCGCTGACCCCGATGGTGCTCATGCCGCCCAGCCATTCGGCGGCCACCACCACCGCGCAGACCATCACCCCCATGTTGCGGCCGGCGATCAGGTAGTCGGAAGCCGACTGGCTGGCCACCTTCTTGGTCAGCAGTCCGATCAGGACCACCAGCACGAAGTAGCCCAGCATGATCCAGGCGTAGATGTTCATGTTTCTCCTGTTTGTTTGTGGTTATGTATGTTTTGCGTAATTCTTCTTTATCAGATGGCCCGGCCCTCGGCCATGGCCCGGGCGATCATCAGGGAGTTGAGCCGGTTCTGGGAGTCGTCGGAGCGGGAGTTCAGCACCGCCGGGACCTTGGCCCCGAACACCAGCCCGCCCCAGACCGCCTGGCCGTGGAACTTGTAGCTCTTGCCCAGCGAGTTGGCGGTCTCCAGGTTGGGAGCCAGTATCATATCGGGGTCGCCGCAGACCGGGGACTTGTCCAGCCCCTTGGTGGCCGCGCATTCCCGGTTGATGGCGGCGTCGTAGCCCATCGGCCCGTCTATTATGAAGCCTTTGAGCTGCCCCCGCTGGGACATCATGGCCAGGGCCGCCGCGTCCACCGTGGCCTGCATCTTGGAGCTGACCGTCTCCACCGCGGCCAGGGCCGCCACCTTGGCCTGCTCGATGCCCAGGGCCCGCCACAGCGGCCGGGTGTTCTCGATCACCGCCTTCTTCTCGTCCAGGGTGGGGACGATTAGGATGGCATTGTCGGTCACCGCCAGGAACTTGTGGTAGCTGGCCATCTCGAACAGGCTGAGGTTGGACAGCACCGAGGAGGCCTTGATGCCCTGCTCCTTGTCCAGGATGGCCTTGAGGTACAGCTCGGACTTGAGGCTGCCCTTGACCAGGATCATGGCCCCCTGCTCCCGCACCGCCTTCACCGCCAGGCGTCCGGCCTCGGCGTCGTCCTTGGCCGGGATGATCTCGTATTTCTTTGGGTCGTCCTTGGCCTGGGCGATGCATTTTTGTATGGCCTCGGGGTGGCCGGCCACATAGCACTTGCCGATGAAGCCTAGGTCGTGGGCCAGCTTCAGGCTGCCGATGACCTCTTCGTCGGCCGCCGCGGCCACCGCCACCGGCACCGCCGAAAGTTTGCCGACCGCCTCCTTGAGCTGTTTGTAGTTCTGAATACTCATGCCTTTACCCCTTTATTCGTTTGGGTACAATCTTAATTTCATGGATTTAGTCCTTCTGCTGTTTGCGCCACTCCCACAGCGGATCTATCTCCTGGTCCTTGATGATGCAATCCGGCCAGTCCCTGGCCTGCTCCTTGCCCTCGATGGCCAGCCAGACGCTCTCGGCGATGGCCTCGTTCTCGTTCTCCCCGGGATAGTGGTAGATGGGTCCCAGTTTGGCGCATTTGCGCATGATCTCGCCGGTCAAATACTTCTCGTTGGCCACCCCCCCGGTCAGGATGATGCCGTCCAGCTCGAAATCCAGCACGCTGGCCATGGCCCCGATTTCCTTGCAGATCTGGTAGATCATGGCGTCGTAGATGAACTTGGCGAAGCTGTCTCCCTGGCTGATGCGCTTCACCACCTCCTTGATGTTCTTGGTGCCCAGGTAGGCATAGATGCCCCCGGCCCCATAAAGCTTCTTGTGCAGCTGCTCCCTGGTGTATTTCCCGGAAAAGCAGGCCTCCAACAGCGGGAGATCGGAAGAGCGTCGTGTAGGGAAAGAGTGTAGATCTCGGTGG
>CALGNM010000180.1 GCA_937958665.1 uncultured bacterium
TGCTCTTCCGATCTCATTTAGAGCTGATGGCGGAAGCCTCTTCGATCGTCAAGCTTTTGGAGAAGGTGATCGACCGGCTGAAGTTCGCCGATTACGGCTATGCCGGGTTCTTCGACAGCCATAAGGTGCTGGAGCCCCAGTTGGACGCCCTCTACCAGTTCGACCAGGAGCTATCCCAGGCCATTTTGGAACTCAAGGCTAAGGTAGCCGCTCTGCGTCCCGAGCCTGAGGAGTTGGCGGCCCTGCTGGCAGGCCTGAGGAAATTCGACGACTGGCTGAACGCCCGGCACGAGGAGATAACTGGAAGCCGGAAATAATTGTACAGCAATGGAGATAGGATAGAGTTACCGTTGGCACTCTGTCGCATGACAACCCTAAAACAATCGTAGCAAGGAGCATAAAATGGCCAAAATAATGGAAGTCATCGAATACTTCGACAATGCCGGCAACCAACTGGTCCACCGGGTGCCCGAGGACGGTTCGGGCGAGACCAAGATCGGATCCCAGCTGGTGGTCCGGGAGAGCCAGCAGGCGGTTTTCTTCCGGGACGGCAAGGCTTTGGACGTCTTCGGTGCCGGCCGCCACACCTTGACCACCATGAACCTGCCCCTGCTGACCGGCCTGCTGAAGGGCGTCTTCGATGGCAAGAGCCCCTTCCGGGTGGAGGTCTATTTCGTCAACTCCAAGGTCTTCACCGACCTGAAATGGGGAACCTCCGAGCCCATTCCATTCCGGGACTCCGAGCTGCAGATGATCCGCCTGCGTTCCTACGGCATCTACTCCACCCGGGTCAAGGATGCCCAGCTGTTCGTCAACAAGATGGTGGGCACCCAGGGATTCTACACCACCGAACAGGTCGACGCTTTTCTTAAGAACGTGATCGTCTCCCGGCTGGCCGACTATCTTGGCGAGAACTTCAAATCCATCTTCGACGTGGCCCAGCACTATGACGAGCTGGGTGCCGGCCTCAAGGCCCGTCTGCAGGAAGACTTCGGAAAGTACGGCTTGGAGATGGTTGACCTGTACATCAACGCCATCACCCCGCCGCCGGAAGTGACCGCCCGGATGGACGAAAGGGCTGGCATGGCCGCGGTGGGCGATCTCAACCAGTATCTGAAATTCAAGGCGGCCAACGCCATGGGCGATGCCGCCAAGCAGGAAGGCGGGGCCGCCGGGGCCGGGGTGGGCATGGGGGCCGGGATCGGCATGGGCATGATGATGCCCGGCATGCTCCAGCAGGCAATGGCCAGCGGTCCGGTGGCCGCCTGCCCCAAGTGTGCCGCCCAGAACCAGAGCACGGCCAAATTCTGCTCCAACTGCGGAAGCCCGATGGCGGTGGCCCCGGCCACTACCCCCTGCCCCAAATGCGGCAAGCCGGTGCCTGCCGGCAGCAAGTTTTGCAACGACTGCGGGGCGAAATTGGAATAGCCACATGAAGGGCAAACCCACCGAAAAGGATTTTCTTGCCCTGATCGGACCCAAAGCCAAATTGTGGTGTGAAATCCGCTCTTACCTTGCCTCGCGTTACGATCATAAGCCGGAATTAAGCGTCGGGAAGAAGGAATACGACTGGACCATTCGCTATCGTAAATCCGGCAAGACCCTGGTAACGCTTATACCAGAACCAGGCGGTTTCTGTGTCCTCGTTGTTTTAGGCAAGGAAGAGATCGGGAAGGCTGGGCAGGCCAAACTGAATAAATGCGTACAGGGTATTTTAGAAAGCGCCAAACAATATCACGACGGTCGCTGGCTGTGGATAAGGCCGAAAAACAGGAGTGACTTGAAATCGATCTTTACCTTGATGTGTATAAAAAAAGAACCGAAGTAACATAGAGACATTAATTAGGAGGGATTTTCATGCTTTTTATATTTTCATTAATCATTGTTGCCATAGCCGGATACATGTGGTATGCGGCCGATGTAAAGACCAAGCAGTTCAACGAAGCCTTCGCCAAGAGCCGGGCCGTCTCCGGCATTATAGCCATATTATTCCTGATCATCGCCATATTCCAGATGCTGACCGTCATCCCGGCCGGGCACGTTGGTGTGGTGGATTTCTTCGGACATGTGTCTTCAAAGACTCTCAAGGCCGGAATCAATTTACGCAATCCGCTGGCCCGGATCGTTAAAATGTCGATCAAGACTCAGGAGCTGACCGAGGACATGCCGGTGCCGTCCAAGGAGGGCCTGACCGTCCAGCTGGATGTTACCACCCTATTCCACCTGGACCCGGAGAAGGCGGCTGAGATCTACAAGACGGTGGGGGCCGATTACGTCAGCATCATCCTGGTCCCCCAGTTCCGCTCGGTGTGCCGGGGAGTAACCGCCAACTATGAGGCCAAGGCCCTCTACACCGCCCAGAGGGAGCTTCTGGCCAAGGCCATCCAGATGGACCTCAACTCCCAGGTGAACAGCCGGGGCATCATCATCGAGAACGTCCCCTTGCGTCGGGTGGGCCTGCCCAAGAAGGTGACCGACGCCATCGAGGACAAGCTCAAGGCCGAGCAGGAGAGCCAGCGCATGGAATGGGTGCTCACCAAGGAGAAGCAGGAGGCCGAGAGAAAGCGAATCGAGGCCAAGGGCATCTCCGACTTCCAGAATATCGTGGCCCAGGGCATCAGCCAACCGCTGCTGAGGTGGAAGGGCATTGAGGCCACCGAGAAGCTGGCCTCCTCCCCCAACGCCAAGGTGATAGTGATCGGCTCCGGAAAGGACGGCCTGCCCATAATTTTGGACACCCAATAGAAAATCACTCCATGGTTAACATATATGCAAAGCTTATTGATAGGACTTACCTCCCTAACAGCCGGGCAAGCTGTTATGCTATTCATCGGCTGTGTTCTTTTATATTTGGCAATCGGGCAACGCTACGAGCCCATGCTGCTGCTGCCGATTGGTTTCGGCTGCATACTGGCAAACATCCCGTTTTCGGCGGCGGTTGGAGAACACGGGGCTCTCACCATCCTTTTTAAAGCAGGGATCACGACCGAGCTATTTCCCCTACTTATATTTATCGCCATAGGTGCGATGATCGACTTCGGCATACTTCTGCGCAATCCCAAGATGTTCCTTTTCGGCGGGGCCGCTCAGTTCGGCATATTCTTTACCGTCTCCCTGGCCACGTTGCTGGGCTACAACCTGCGGGAAGCTGCCTCGATTGGGATCATCGGGGCAGCCGACGGTCCAACCTCGATATATGTGGCAACAAGGTTCGCACGCCATCTCCTGGCACCCATTTCGGTGGCCGCTTACACCTATATGGCCCTGGTCCCCATAATCCAGCCTGCGGTCATCAGATATCTCACCACTTTGCCGGAACGCCGGATTAGGATGCCCTACCGGGAAAGCCGCATCTCGCGGCCGGTGATGATTATTTTCCCGGTGGCGGTTACCATCATCGCCGGGATTATTGCCCCAGTCAGCGTGGCGCTGGTCGGGTTCCTGATGTTCGGAAACCTGCTCAGAGTATGTGGGGTCACCGACCGGCTGTCCAATTCCGCCCAGAACGAGCTGGCCAACCTGGTCACGATTCTGCTGGGGATAAGCATTGGCTCCACTATGACCGCCGACAGCTTCTTGAACCTAAGCACCCTCAAGATCATCTCCCTCGGTTTGGTGGCTTTCATCTTCGACACCGCTGGCGGCATCCTGTTCGCCAAGTTCCTGAACCTGTTCACCAAAAACAAAATAAACCCCATGGTGGGAGCCGCCGGTATCTCGGCCTTTCCCATGTCCGCTAGGGTGATTCATCTGGAAGCCCAGAAGGCAGATCCGGCCAATTTTCTCTTGAATCAAACCATCAGCGCCAATGTGGCAGGCCAGATCGGATCGATAATTGCCGGAGGCCTGATATTAGCGTTGGTAAAATAGCAGCCGATACCGGGGAGCGAGTCTATGATCTGGGTCAACTTTATCGAAAGTCTAAAGCTGATGGCGACGGGGATGTCGGGCATATTCGCCTTTATCATGGTTTTCTATGGGCTGGTTGTCCTATTGATGAAATTGTTCCCCTACCAAGACGCCGGGGATGGTCTATGACCAGGTACATAGGACTATTGGCCGGGCTGCTGACCACCATCAGCTTCCTGCCCCAGGTGGTCAAGAGCCTGAAGACCCGCCGCATGGAGGACTTCAACATCTGGTTCCTGGGCCTGATGATCATCGGGCTGGCCCTGTGGACCGTCTACGGCTTCCTGTTAAAACAGCCGCCCATCATCATCGCCAATCTGGCCACCATATCGTTGAACCTTGTTCTGCTCTGGCTGAAGATTAGATACCGGGGGCGTAGCTGATAAGGCCATGTCCCGAATGCTTAAGCTAACCTTCTTGTCCAGCCTGGCCGCCATTCTGCTGGCCGCCATGGACCTTAATCCCTCAAGCCAGGTATCCTCCCGCCTGAAAACCGACCGCTCGGATTACTACCGCTACCAGCTGGTCCGGCTTTCATTCCGCCCCGACTCCCTGTCGGGTCTATCTCCCGATTCGCTGACCCTGACGGCAGAGTTCTACCACGGGGACAGCCTGATTGCAGGGGTCGGCGACTGTTGGCGGATAAGGATGCGATACAGCCCTATTGACAGCACATGGCACGGCAGCTGGGCCCTGCCCTGGAACCCACCCTTGGGCAAATACCGGGCGATTGCCGCCCTATCACCCTCTGGCCAGGCTATTGGTAATCCGCCCCTACGCTTCTCCGATTCGGTTGAGTTCACGGTCAAATCCCGCCCGCCGCTTGGCATCCCCGAAGGCTTGTGCGCTATGACCATCGAAAGCGCCGGTAACATGCTCAATTCCAAACTACCATCCCTGGGCAAGGAGCCCCGCCATTGGACCAATTTCGCCGACTGGGCCAAGTATCTTGGGGCCGATGCCGTTTGGTACTCGGTGGGCTGGACAATCGAAAATTATCCCGGAACAAACGATGAAAATCCATGGGTAAAGGAAAATTTCCTGGTCTTTCCCCGGCTGGCCGAGGAGTGTCATCGACAGGGGCTGAAATTCGGCGGCTATGTGGGCAGCTATTTGCTGTGGGGGCCCAAGCTGGGCCGGCTAAAATATAATTATTCCCTGGATGTACGCAACGGCCGGATATTTCCCACCCAGCATGTCAGCTTAGAGGATCCCAAGCGGCGATCCGACATAGTGAAGATACTGCAGCTGCTCCAGGCGGATACAAATGTGGATTTCATCGGCCTGGATTACATCCGTCCCGGATCCGGAGGATTCGAGACCGCCGAGGAGTTTGTGGAACTTATGAACATCGAGAAGCCGGACGGCTGGGACAAGTGGTGCCAAAGAGAGCGCCGGATGTGGGTGGCCCGGCAGGTCAAGCCGGTTTCGGCCCGGCCGATCCGGGCCCGCTGGCAATGGTGGCAGGCCCACCGTTCGGCCACCGCGGTGGAGAAGCTGCTGGCCGAGGCCGGAGTGACCAAGCCGGTATGGGGGTTCACCCTGGGCTGGGACAAAGGTCACGAGCACGGCCAGGATCCCCCCATGATGAACGATGCCGGACTTGACCTGGACGCTGTGATGATCTATGAATCAGATGCCGCCCAGTGCAATGAGATGACCAACGTCTGGTCCCAATATTTAAAGGGTGGCGAAGCCCAGCTGATGGCCGGGCAGCAGATCGACTGGGTCCTGCTGCAGAAGAGCACATCCCCCCCAGCCCCGGAGGAATTCTACTGGCGTCTGACCGATGCCATCAAGGGGACCTCTGAGCAGGGTCGGGTCAAGGGGCTCTTCTGGCACGATATGTTTAGGGGCATCCGGGGCCGCAAGGGACCCCACTCCAGCCAGGAGTGGCTGATAGCCGGGGCGGCAGCCTTCACCAAAGCCAGACAGGAACTTGGCATCCTGCCCCTGGAGACAAGGTTATTCCACCAGGACGGCAAGGTAGGAATCCACATCCGAATATTGGGTATTGTCGAGATCGGAAGAGCGTCGTGTAGGGAAAGAGTGTAGATCTCGGTG
>CALGNM010000181.1 GCA_937958665.1 uncultured bacterium
ATCGTATTCGGTGACTGGAGTTCAGACGTGTGCTCTTCCGATCTCGACTCCCATAAACTCGGACGCGGCCTTTGCGGCCCTGACCTTCGACTCACCGGAGGGGCGCCAGGTCTACCGCCACTCGGCCAGCCACCTGATGGCCCAGGCGGTCACCGAGCTCTACCCCGGCACCAAGGTGGCCATCGGCCCGGCCATCGAGGACGGCTTCTACTACGACTTCGAGCGGGACGCCCCCTTCACCCCGGAGGACCTGGCCAAGATCGAGGCCAAGATGGCCGAGATCGTCAGGCGCGACCTGCCGATAGAAAGGGAGGAGGTGCCCCGGGAGAAGGCTCTGGAGCATTTCCGGGCTTTGGGCGAGAGCTACAAGGTGGAGCTGATCACCGAACTGCCCGCCGGAGAGACCATCTCCTTCTACCGCCAGGGGGACTTCGTCGACCTGTGCCGAGGGCCGCACCTGGCCTCCACTGGGCGGATAAAGTTCTTCAAGCTGCTGTCGGTGGCCGGGGCCTACTGGCGGGTGGATGAGCGCAACAAGATGCTGCAGCGGATCTACGGCACCGCTTTCGACAAGAAGGAGCAGCTGGACGCCCACCTGGCCAAGCCGGAGGAGATCAAGAAGCGGGACCATCGGCGGCTGGGGAAGGAGATGGACCTGTTCTCCCTGCACGAGGAGGCCGGGGCCGGGCTGGCCTTCTGGCATCCCAAGGGGGCCCGGATGCGGTCCATCGTCGAGCAGCACTGGCGGGAGCGCCACTTCGCCGGGGGCTATGAGGTGCTCTACACCCCCCACATCGGCAAGGAGTGGGTGTGGCAGACCTCGGGGCACCTCAAGTTCTATCGGGAGAACATGTACTCCCCGCTGGACATCGACGGGGCCAACTACTACCTCAAGCCGGTCAACTGCCCGATGCAGATATTGATCTACAAGTCGGGGCACTACTCCTACCGCGACCTGCCCCTGCGGTGGGCCGAGCTGGGCACCGTCTACCGCTACGAGCGCAGCGGCACCCTGACCGGGCTCTTCCGGGTCCGAGGCTTTACCCAGGACGACGCCCACATCATCTGCACCCCGGCCCAGATGGACGACGAGATCCTGCGGGTGCTGGACTTCTCGCTGTCGATGCTGGCCGACTTCGGCTTCAAGGACGTCAAGATCGAGCTCTCGGTGCGCGACCCCCAGAATCCGGGCAAGTACGCCGGGTTGGATGATATGTGGGTCAAGGCCGAAGCTTCGCTGGTCAAGGCCCTAAAATCGCGGGGCATCGACTACCAGCGGATGGAGGGGGAGGCGGTGTTCTACGGCCCCAAGATCGACATCAAGATCCGGGACTCGCTGGCCCGGCTGTGGCAGTGCTCCACCATCCAGTTCGACTTCAACATGCCCGCGGCCTTCGACATGACCTACATCGCCGAGGACGGCAGCAAGCAGCGGCCCTATATGGTGCACCGGGCCCTGCTGGGCTCCCTGGAGCGCTTCTTCGGGGTGCTGATCGAGCACTATGCCGGCAACTTCCCGCTGTGGATCGCCCCGGTCCAGGTGGCGGTGATGAGCATCACCGACGCCCAAAGGGATTACGCGGCCGGGGTGGCCGACCAGCTGGCCGCGGCCGGGCTGCGGGTCAAGCGCTTTCTGGGCTCGGAGAAGGTGGGGGCCAAGATCCGGGACGCCGAGCTGGAGAAGATCCCCTACATGGCGGTGGCCGGGGCCCGGGAGGCCGCCTCGGGCCAGGTCAGCCTGCGCCGGCACGGCCAAGGGGACCTGGGGGCCAGGCCGGTGGCGGAGCTGATCGCCAAACTGAGGGCCGAGGTGGATGGCAAGGCCCGGCCGGAGGATTAGGATAGGCCAAACATGGGGGGAGCTTGGTGAAACAGACATGAAGCAGCTGGAAAAAAACATCCCAATGGGATGGCAGACGGCCGCCCGGGCTCTGGATGACGACCGGCGGGCCAGGATCCGAAAGGCCGACACCAGGGAGTTCGTCCGGCTATGCAGCGGCCTGCTGGCCCGGCATATCGGGAGGCTGGCCCCGCGACGCGGTTCGGGGCTGGTGGAGCAGCAGAAGCGCTTCCGGAGGCTGTCCCGGTGATCGAGCTGGTCCGCACCGCATCGGAGGTGCAGGAATTTGCCGAGGCCCGGGGCTGGAGGTTCTGCTTCATCGGAGGCCTGGCGGTGCTGCGCTGGGGGGAGCCCCGGTTCACCGCCGACATCGACCTGACCCTGATCACCGGGTTCGGCGGAGAACCTCCTTACCTTGACGCCCTGCTGGCCCGGTTTGAGCCCCGGTTCCCCAAGATGAGGGAGTTTGCCCTGAAAAACCGGGTGGTGCTGCTGCAGTCGAAGGAGGGGTACCCGATAGACATCGCCTTGGGGGCCCTGGCTTTTGAGGAGGGGATGGTCGAGCGCAGCACCCCCTATGACTACGCCGAGGGAATCAAGCTGCGGACCTGCGGGGCCGAGGATCTGGTGGTGATGAAGGCCTTTGCCGGGCGTGACCGGGACTGGTCGGACATCGAGGGGATAGCCATCCGGCAGTCCGACAGCCTTGACTGGCGGCATATCCTCGGCCAATTGGGCCAACTGTCGGGGGCCGGAGACATCAGGGGCGCCCTTGGCCGGCTGGAAGAGCTGAGGAAGCACCTCCAATGATGGCCCCCTCCGTCAGGCGGCAAAAAAAGCAAAGCTTGAAAAGCAACGCTTGCTTCATTTCATTTTGAATATTGCCAGCCAGCGGGGTGTTTGGCCGCAAAACGGACCAATGATTGCGCCAAATTCCAGCCCCATTTCAAATTAGTCATTACCAGAGGGACGCATTTGGGCAAAATAGTCCCGGTGAGAGGGACATAAGGGAAGCCTGATCCGGAAGGGATCGGCGGCCGGAGGGGCCGGGGGAATAGAACGGACCAATGGTTAAAAATCGGAACATCGGGTGAGAAACGCTTGAACAAAGACCTGCCCAAGATCCTGGTCACCGGGGGGTGCGGCTACATCGGCTCGCACACCATCGTCAGCCTGCTGGAGCGGGGATACCAGGTGGTCTCGGTGGACGACCACTCCCGCTCCCGGCCCGAGGTGCTGCAGGGGATCCGGGAGATCACCGGGGCCCAGGTCCCCAATTACCGGGTGGACCTGAAAGATAGGGAGGCCACCTTAAGGGTCTTCCAGGAGAACCCCGGCCTGGCGGCGGTGGTCCACTTCGCGGCCTACAAGTCGGTGGCCGAGTCGGTGGCCCGGCCCCTCTTGTATTTCGACAATAACAACGGGGCCCTGTCCTCGGTGCTGGCGGCCATGGAGCAATTCAAGGTCCGGTCCCTGGTGTTCTCCAGCTCCTGCACCGTCTACGGCCGGGCGGAAAAATTGCCGGTGACCGAGGACACCCCGCTGGCCCCGCCGGAATGCCCCTATGCCCGGACCAAGCTGATGGGCGAGCAGATGATCTCCGACTTCGCCGCCAGCTACCCGGGCCGCTTTGTATCCTTGCGGTACTTCAACCCGGCCGGGGCCCATGAATCGGCCCGGATCGGGGAGAACCCGGTGGGCAAGCCCGACAACCTGGTGCCCAACATCACCATGTTCGCCGCCGGGCGCCTGCCGGAGCTGGTGGTCCACGGCGCTGACTACGAAACCCGGGACGGCAGCTGCATCCGGGACTACGTCCATGTGATGGACATCGCCCGGGCCCACGTGGACGCCCTGGGCTATCTGGAGAGGGCCGGGGCCGACGGCGGGCATCAGTTCTTCAACCTGGGCTCGGGGAAGGGCACCACCGTGCTGGAGCTGCTCAAGGCCTTCGAGCGGGCCAACGATATCAAGCTGGACTATCAAATAGGGCCCCGCCGGCCGGGGGATCTGCCGGCCATGTACGCCGACCGGCGGCGGGCCACCCAGGAGCTGGGCTGGGAGCCCCAGTACGGGCTGGAGGAGATGATGCGCAGCGCCTGGGCCTGGGAGCAAAGGCGCAGCGGCTGAAGCGGCTGAGGGGCAGGGCAACGGACTAAATAAATGGAAAACGTGGATTGTGAAGAATGGAGCTTGCAGCGAATAGCGGAACAGGGAATGCCAGACAGCTGGCTGCCAACGGCAGGAGAAAACCTGCAAAGGAAATTTAAGAGAGGCAAACCCGGTAAAGGTAATGTAAATATAAAGTAAAGTATACTTTACTTTATATTTGATATATGGTAAACTATGATTTATGTTTGACAGGAAGCTTAGGACGGAAATAGCCAAATATCTGGCAGCCAGGGACATCATAGTGATCCATGGCGCCCGGCAGGTCGGCAAGACCACCCTGATGCAGATGCTGGGCCGCGAACTGCCGGGGTCCGACCAGCACTACCTGGACCTGGAGGACAGTCGGATGCTGGGGCTCTGCGAAGAGGGCCCGGAGGCGGTGGTGGATCATCTCCGGCAGCTTGGTCTTTATACCGGACAGAAAAGATTCTATCTGTTGATAGATGAGATCCAATATCATTCCAGCCCGTCCTCGTTCCTCAAGCTCTTCCATGACCACCAGACCGCCTTCAAGCTGATCGTATCCGGCTCTTCCAGCTTTGAAATAAAAAAGAAGTTCCGGGATTCGCTGGCCGGACGAACAGTCAATTTTACCCTGTACCCCCTTGATTTCGATGAATTCCTGGTCTTCAGGGGCCGGCAGCCCGCACCGGCCGGCGGCAACGTCTCCCTTCCGCTGAGGCGCGAACTGGAAACGCTTTACCGCGAATACGCCCTTTACGGGGGATATCCCAAGATCGTGTTGACCGAATCCCTGGAGATCAAGGAGAAATACCTCCAGCAGATCATAGACACTTATGTAAAAAAGGACATCCGGGACCTGGGCAACATCCGGGATCTGTCCAAGTTCAACAACCTGCTGAGGGTGCTGGCCGAGCAGAGCGGTAGCCTGCTTAATGTGACCGAACTGGCCAACACCGCCAGGTTGTCCAGACCAACGGTGGAGCAGTACCTGTTCATCCTGGAGAACACTTACGTCATCCGGCTGGTCAGGCCGTTCTCCGGAAACCTCCGCTCCGAATTGTTCAAAACGCCCAAGGTCTATTTTTTGGATTCCGGCCTGATGCAGCTGCTTTCGGACCGGAGGCTTCCGGCGGAACTGGGCGGCGGAGCCTTTGAGACGGCGGTGTTCTCCGACCTGGCCAAGGGGGATTTTAACGAACCCCTGTTTTGGCGCACCCAGGACAGGAAGGAGATAGATTTCATCCTGCCGGGTAAAAGACGGGCCATTCCTCTGGAAGTAAAGCTGAATGCCGCAGGGTTTAAGGCAGCCGCCATGATTTCGTTCATGGAGCATTATGGCATTAAAACAGGCTATTGCCTGAGCCTGGCGGGCGACCGACTGCCGGGAGGCACCGGAATCGAACTGATCCGCCCTTGGGAGCTGAAAAGGCTGGCAGGCCGCGGCTGAAGGCTTTGTGGATTCCCCTTTACAGGGGAATGACAAGAGGGACAGGGATGACAGAACCCGGAGCAATGACCCCATGTCATACTCGAGCAATCGAGTATCCAGGCCTTGTGGATCCCCCTTTGCAGGGGAATGACGGGAAGAATGGGATGACGGAGTGGTGTCATACTCGAGCAATTGAGTATCCAGGCTCTTATGGATTCCCCTTTGCAGGGGAATGACAAAAGGGACAGGGATGACAGAACCCGGAGCAACGACCCCATGTCATACTCGAGCAATCGAGTATCCAGGCCTTTATGGATTGCCTTTTTTGTTACTTGTTCTTTTTCTCTTTTGTCTGGCCAAACAGAAAAAGAACCAAAAAGACAAAAGCGCGTCGCTGCAGCTCTGCCCGGTGGCCACAGACCGGCGGCCTGAATTTGACGAACTCGCTGCGCTCGGACAGCGCCAAATTTTACCCGGCCGCCTTCGCCTGGCAGCAGAGCTGAGGCGACAGGGCCCCCCGGTTCCCCTCGCATCAGCGATGCTGCTGTGGCCTCAGTACCCCGCCG
>CALGNM010000182.1 GCA_937958665.1 uncultured bacterium
ACGAGTTCGTATTCGGTGACTGGAGTTCAGACGTGTGCTCTTCCGATCTGGGGGACCATGGCCCCCTTTACCGCCTGGCTGATGTCCCGGGGCCTGCAGACCCTGCCCCTCAGGGTGGAGCGGCACTCCCAGAACGCCCTGAAGATAGCCCAGCATTTGGAGAAGCACCCCAAAATATCCCGGGCTTGTTATCCGGGGCTGGAATCCTGTCCGGGCCACCAAGTGGCCAAAAAGCAGATGAGTGGAGGCTTCGGAGGGGTGTTGGCCGTTGATCTAAAGGGCGGCCGGGAAGCCGGGAAGTGTTTCCAGAACGGCCTGGAGCTCTGCAAGCTGGCGGTAAGCCTGGGAAGCGTGGATACCCTGGTAACCCATCCGGCCTCAACCACCCATCTGGCCTACTCGGAGAAGGATCTGGCCTCGGTCGGGATGACCCCGGGTTTTGTCAGGATTGCGGTGGGAATCGAGAACCCCGAGGACATCATAGCGGACCTGGACCAGGCCTTGGCCAAATGTTGATTGTGCCTTGAGCAAACCGTGCTGCGCCTGTAGCTCAGCTGGATAGAGCGTCGGACTTCGAATCCGCAGGCCGCCCGTTCGACTCGGGCCAGGCGCGCCACTCTGCAGAAACCAACCACAGATTGCCCTTTTTAAGGCCGTCTTTCCCTCTTGACTAAACTCCGTGAATAGGGTAAAATTAAACCTTAAATATCAGACTTCGTGTAATTCTCCAACATATTGATTTATAATAAGATAAAGAACGGAAGACGATATTGGCTCGCAAACGTTATTCAATTTGCGGGCCATTATTTAAAGAAGAAAAACCAACCAATGTAAAATATCCAAACAATAATGGAGGAAGAGATGAAGAAGGATCTTATTTCGGTGGCTGACCTGAACAAGAAGGAGATGGATGATCTTTTTGCGCTGGCGATAAAAATCAAAAAACAGACCAAATCCGGCAAATCCCCCAAGTTGTTGACCGACAAGACTATGGCCATGATATTCGAGAAGCCGTCCCTGCGGACCAGGGTCACCTTCGAGACCGGCATGACCCAGCTGGGCGGGCACGGCATATTTTTGGAGATGTTGCTGGGCAAACGTGAATCCACTCCGGACATTGCCCGCAACCTCAACCGCTGGGTGGACCTGATCATGGCCCGAACCTTCGCCCACAAGAGCATCATCGAACTGGCCGAGAACACCGACATTCCGGTGATCAACGCCCTGTCGGACCTGGAGCACCCCTGCCAGATCTTCGCCGACTTCCTGACCATTCTGGAGCACAAGAAGAAGTTCAAAGGCCTGAAACTGGCCTACATCGGCGACGGCAACAACGTCTGCAACTCGCTGCTGCTGGCAGCCGCCACCTTGGGCACCAACATGTCGGTGGGCTGTCCCCAGGGCTACGAGCCGGACAAGGGGATCTGGGCGAAGTCCCAGGAGCTGGCCGCCAAGTCCAAGGCCGTCCTGCAGATCGTGCGTGACCCCCGGGAGGCCGCCCGCCAGGCCGACGTCATCTACACCGACGTCTGGGCCTCGATGGGCCAGGAGTCCGAGAAGGAGTTGAAGGCCCGGGTGTTCGCCCCCTATCAGGTCAACAAGAACATAGTCGATGCCGCCAAGAAGGACTGCATGGTGCTGCACTGCCTGCCGGCCCACCGGGGAGAGGAGATAACCAGCGAGGTGCTGGACGGCCCGAACTCCCAGGTGCTGGACCAGGCCGAGAACCGGCTTCACATTCAGAAGGCCATAATGGTGACCCTGGTCAAGAACAACGCCAGGAAGCCCAAGGCCAAAAAGAAGAAATAATTTTATAGTGCCACCCCGAGCGTTCGCGGTGGCACTAAATACAAACCCCCAAAAAGGAGGCGACCATGGGCGTATTAGGAGGAATAGGCATCCTGTTCTACGGCCTTTTCATGCTGTTGATGATGGCATTGTGGGTCGTATGGTTCTATTTCAGCGTCCGCTTCTTCAAGCAAGCCACCGAATATTACCGATCGGAGCTGAATGACCGCACCAGAAAACAGGAGCAGATGGGGGAACTGCTGGCCAAGTTCGACCAGCTGGTGGATGTGCTCAAAGTAAAATAGCCGGGATGAGTATACAGTATCCGGTATACTGGATGCCGGGCGCCGTATACATCTTTTATTCTTGCATGCAGGCAATATGAAATTTTACAAGATGTCCGGCAGCGGCAACGATTTCGTCCTGCTGGATAACCGGGATGGATCCTTGCCTTCCGAACTGTCCCCGTTGGTCCAAAAGCTGTGTCATCGCCGCAACGGAATAGGGGCCGACGGGGTGCTGGTCATCGAGCGATCGAACAGGGCTGATTTCAGGATGCGCTACCTGAACGCCGACGGCGGCGAGGTGGCCTTCTGCGGCAACGGCGGGCGCTGCATCGCCTGGTTTGCCCATTCCATTGGGGCGGCCGGGGAGTCCATGACCTTCGAGGCTGGCGACGGCCTGCACCGGGCCGAGGTCAAAGGCGGTTCGGTAAAGCTCGAGATGAGGGAGCCGCTGGATTTCGACCTTAAATTCCTGCTGGACCTGGGCGATCGGGGCTATGCCGCCTCCTTCGTGGACACCGGGGTGCCCCATGTGGTGGTGCCGGTTTCCGAGTTGGATAATTTCCCAGTGGTCGAAACCGGGCGCAAGATCAGGTATCACCAAAGATATCATCCGGAGGGGACCAATGCCAATTTCATCGAGCTGGCCGACCGGCATCATTTGAGGATCAGGACCTACGAGCGGGGAGTGGAGGACGAGACCCTGGCCTGCGGCACCGGCTCCACCGCGGCCGCCGTGGTGGCCGCCCGGCTGGGCCTGGCCGATTCCCCCGTGGAGTGTCTGACCCGGGGCGGCGAGGTGCTGACCATCCATTTCCAGTTGAACGGGGAGAACATCGGACGGGTCTTTCTGGAGGGCCAGGTGCAGCTGGTGTTCCGGGGGGAATTGCCCGAATAGCCCGGGAGGGCCAGGGGCCTGAGGCACCAGGCAGTTCACTGTATTGCAGCAAATTTTCAATGACGGAGGCTATATGCCCAGATGGTTCAAGGGGGAGGGGCTGACATTCGACGATGTCCTGCTGGTGCCCCAGAAGTCCGAGGTCCTGCCCCGGGACACCCAGATCGACACCCGGTTCTCCCGCCACATCAGGCTGAACATTCCGCTGGTTTCGGCGGCCATGGACACCGTCACCGAGTACCGGCTGGCCATTGCCCTGGCCCGGGAGGGGGGCTTGGGGGTGATCCATAAGAACCTTACCATCGAGGAGCAGGCCTCCCAGGTGGACCGGGTCAAGCGGTCGGAGAGTGGCATGGTGACCAACCCCATATCTCTGTCGCCCGATCATCTGCTGAGCGACGCCCAGGCCATGATGCGGGAGTTTTCCATCTCCGGCATACCCATCACCGACAAATCCGGACTGCTGGTGGGCATTATTACCAATCGGGACATGGTGTTCGAGAAGGACCACACCAAGAAGATCGGCGGGGTGATGACCCGGGAGAACCTGGTCACCGCTCCGGTGGGCACCTCCCTGGAGGAGGCCAGCCGGATCCTTCACCAGCACCGGATAGAGAAGCTGCCCATCGTGGACAAGAAGGGGATGCTCAAAGGGCTGTTCACCGTCAAGGACGTGATGAAGAAGGAAAAGCACCCCAACGCCTGCAAGGATTCCCAAGGCCGCCTTAGGGTGGCGGCCGCCATCGGGGTGGCCGGCGATTACATGGAGCGGGCCGATGCCCTGGTATCCGCCGGGACCGATGCCCTGGTGGTGGACACCGCCCACGGGCATTCGGCCGGGGTGATCGGTGCGGTCAAAAAGGTCAAGGCCTCATTCGGCAAGGTGGACGTGGTGGCCGGCAACGTGGCCACCGCCGAGGCCACCCGGGAGCTGATCCGGGCCGGGGCCGACGCGGTCAAGATCGGCATCGGACCGGGCTCCATATGCACCACCCGGGTGGTGGCCGGAGTAGGGGTGCCCCAGCTGACCGCGGTGATGGAGGCCAGGTCGGTGGCCGCCAAGGCCCGGGTGCCCATCATCGCCGACGGGGGAGTCAAGTACTCCGGCGACATAGTCAAAGCCCTGGCGGCCGGGGCCGACTGCATCATGATCGGCAACCTGTTCGCCGGCACCGAGGAAAGCCCGGGGGAGACCATCCTGCTGCAGGGCCGCAGCTACAAGGTCTACCGGGGGATGGGATCGCTGGGGGCCATGCGCCAGGGCAGCGCCGACCGCTATTTCCAGGAGAAGGGGGCCGAGGATAAGAAATTCGTGCCGGAGGGCATCGAGGGGCGGATACCCTACAAGGGGCCGCTGGCCGACACGGTCTACCAGCTGGTGGGGGGGCTGCGCAGCGGCATGGGCTACTGCGGGGCGGCCAATCTCAAGGCCCTGCAGGAGAGGGCCACCTTCGTCAGGATCACCCACGCCGGCCTAAGGGAGAGCCATGTTCACGATGTGGTGATCACCAAGGAGGCCCCGAACTACGAGGTGGAGCGGGGATGACTTCCATGTCCGCTTATGAGAGGACGTCAAGTTCGATGCATAACCGGTTTGTTGTATGATAAGCATCATCATCTGCGGGGCGGGCGGCCGGATGGGCCAGGCCATAATAGAAGCCTGCCGGGAATGCACGGATATCGCCATAACCGGCCTGATAGAAAGCCAGGGACATTCGATAGTGGGGCGCAAGATATCGGACATTTTGCCCGAAGTTAGCGATGACTTGGGAAAAATAATTGACAAATGCGATGCGGTGATAGATTTCACCTCGCCCGAGGCTTCGGTCAGCAACGCCCGGATAGCGGCCCGTCACCAAAAGGCGATGGTCATCGGCACCACCGGCATAAGCGAAGACCAGATGAAAGGATTCAAGGATATCTCGAAGCAGATACCATTGCTGGTATCCTCCAACATGTCCATCGGGGTCAACCTGCTTTACGGTTTCATTGCCAGGGCGGCCAAGGAGATCCCAGGAAATTTCGACGTGGAGATCATCGAAACCCACCACAAGAACAAGAAGGACGCACCCAGCGGCACCGCCAAGAGACTGCTGTCGGAGATTATCGGAGGGCGGGGCGGGAAACCGGTGTACCAAAGGGAAGGGTTGAACGCTCCCCGGGGAGGGGAGGAGATTGGGGTGGTGTCAATCCGGGCCGGAGACATAGTGGGAGAGCATACCGTGATCTTCGCCGGACCGGGCGAGCGGTTGGAATTCACCCATCGGGCCCACGGCCGCCGGGTGTTCGCCGAGGGGGCGCTGGCCGCCGCCAGGTTCCTGCTCCAGGCCGGGCCCGGGATGTACGGAATGGAGGACGTGCTGAGAAACCAAATTCAGGGAGTTGACAGATGAGGCAGGTATTGGCAGTTGTATTCCTGGGCCTGGCTGCCATTGGTTGCGTCAGCGGGACCCCCGAGGAGCATTTCCAGAGGGGGGTGCTGGCCTTCCAGTCGGGCGATACCACTGCCGCAGTCAAAGAATTCAGGCTGGCGGCCGGGCTGAGGCCTGATTTCGCCGAGGCCTATTACAACCTGGGCATCTGTCACTCCACCCCGGAGAAGCGGGAGCAGGCCATCAAATACTTCGAGCTGGCGGTGAAGCACCATCCGGGCTACCGCGATGCCAGGATCTCCCTGGCCCAGTCCTATGCCCGCATCGAACGCTTCAGCCAGGCCATCGGGGTGCTGCGGGCCGGTCTGGAGATCGATCCCGATCAGCCGGAATACTACGCCAACATCGCCTACTTCTTTCTAAACATACCCCAAAAAGATTCGGCGGTGGCCTACTATCGCCAGGCCTATCAGCTGGACTCCTGCGACGCCGACCTGAGCTACAACCTGGCCTACGCCATGACCGGGCCGGAGGATCGAGGCGAGTCAATCCGGTTCCTGCGCCGGGCCATCAAGTGCAATCCGGACAAGTCCGAAGCCCTGTACCTGCTGGGATCCCGGCTGAGCGACCAGAGCCGCCGCACTGCGGCCGAGGCCCGGGAGGCCATTGAGGCTT
The DNA here is from genome assembly GCA_937958665.1 of uncultured bacterium. Taxonomy (GTDB): domain Bacteria; phylum Edwardsbacteria; class AC1; order AC1; family EtOH8; genus CALGNM01. The sequence continues at coordinate 6,018 of CALGNM010000182.1, forward strand.
TGGAGAAATTTCTAAGTCTGGGCCAGGGCAGCCTGGTCCAGGTTGATTTCGCCAAAAAGAAGATCCAGGAACTGAAGAGGGGAATATGAGGATCGATCCGGCCCGGAGGCTGCAGAAACTTCCGCCCTACCTTTTCGCCCAACTCAACGCCAAAAAGGCCGAGTTGCAGGCCAAAGGGACCGATATCATCGATCTGGGGGTGGGCGACCCCGATCTGCCGACTCCGCCCCATATTGTCGAAGCCCTGCGGGCCCAGGCCGGCAACCCGGAGAATCACTGCTATCCCACCTACGACGGCATGCCTTCCTTCCGCCAAGCGGTGGCCGGCTGGTATCGGCAGCGGTTCGGGGTCAGCCTCGACCCCCAGGGGCAGGTACTGGCTCTGATGGGGGCCAAGGACGGCCTGGCCCATGCCTGCTGGGCCCTGCTGGGCCCGGGGGACCGGGTGCTCTGCCCGGATCCCGGCTATCCGGTGTATGCGGTCCAGGCCATGTTCGCCGGGGCCGAGCCGGTATTCTACCCGGTGACATCCGAGAACGGGTTCCTGCCTGACATTGACACCCTGCCCACCGAAAACATCAAGGCCATTTTCCTGTGCTATCCCAGCAACCCCACCGGGGCGGTGGCCGGGCTGGATTTCTACCGGAGGCTGGTGGAATGGGCCCTCCGGCACGGCATCATGATCTTCAACGATGGCATCTATTCCGAGATCTCTTTCGATGGCTTCCGGCCGCCCAGCATCATCCAGGTGCCAGGGGCTTTGGACTGTGCGATGGAGTTTCACTCCCTGTCCAAGACCTACAACATGACCGGGTGGCGGATTGGGATGGCGGTGGGCAACCGGGAGATGCTGTCGGCCCTGCTGAAGGTGAAGACCAACACCGATTCCGGGGTCTTCCAGGCGGTGCAGTACGCCGGAATCGCCGCCCTGACCAGATCGGAAGAGCACACGTCTGAACTCCAGTCACCGAATACG
>CALGNM010000183.1 GCA_937958665.1 uncultured bacterium
TTTTGGCCTCTTCCATCTGCCCGGCCAGATGCATCCGCAGGACCTTGTCGGTGTTGCGGCGGGCTTCCTTCTCGGCGTATCCTCCGTATCCCGGAACTATCCGGAACATCTTCTCCAGGAAATTCCTGGTCTTATCGCTGGCGTCTGACATGGCAAACCTCCTTAAAAATTTTGGCCCGATTCTTTTCCCATCCCGTTGGGATAAGGGTTGTGAATCAAATGTAAAAATTATCATATTTAAATGGTCAAGTCAATGAAAATCGGAAAAAATCGGACTTAGACAAATGAGCCATAAAACTTGCGACCGATTTCGTCTGGGTCAAGTCTGCAAGGTGATGACTTTGCCGAGGCCGGAAGCATCCGCCGGGCCCAAATCTTTGTGATTGACAAAGCACATTGGTTATAACTATAATTAACTCAGAATAAGGAGGTTAAATGTCAATCAGACTTTACAACACCCTAACCCGGAGGAAGGAGGAACTGGATCCGGTGGTCCCGGGCCGGGTAGGCATGTATGCCTGCGGCCCCACGGTCTACAACTATGCCCATATCGGGAACCTCCGGACATATGTCTTCGAGGATATTCTCCGGCGGGTAATTATCTTTAACGGTTTGAAGCTTACCCATGTCATGAACCTAACCGACGTGGACGACAAGACCATCCGCGATTCACTCCGGGAGGGGCTGCCTCTCAAGGAGTTCACCGACCGCTATATAGGTTTATTTTTCAGCGACTTGACTGCGCTTAACATCCAGCGGCCGGATATAGTCTGCCGGGCCACCGAACACATCCCCGAGATGCTGGCCATGATAGAGCAGTTGTCCCAGCGGGGATACGCTTACCGGAGCGGTGACGGCTCCACCTACTTCAGCCTGGCCAAGCATCCAGCCTACGGCCGGCTTTCGGGAATCGACCTGAACAGGTTGAAGGCTGGGGCCCGGGTGGCCCACGACGAATACGACAAGGAAAACGCCTCCGACTTTGCCTTGTGGAAGGCCTGGGACCAGAGGGACGGCGGGGTGGGCTGGGACTCGCCGTTCGGCCGGGGCCGGCCCGGCTGGCACATCGAGTGTTCGGCCATGAGCACCAAGTACTTGGGCGAGACCTTTGACATCCACGCCGGTGCGGTGGATCTGATCTTTCCCCACCATGAGAATGAGATTGCCCAGACCGAGGCCGCCACCGGCAAGCCCTGGGTCAGATGCTGGGTCCATGCCGAACATCTGCTGGTGGACGGGGGCAAGATGTCCAAATCCCTGAATAATTTCCACCGGTTGGACGACCTGGCCGCCCGGGGCTATGATCCATTGGCCTACCGCTATTTCTGCTTTACCGGGCATTATCGCTCCCAGCTTAACTTTACCTGGGAATCGCTGACCGCCGCCCAGCGGGCATTGGAGAACCTCAGAGCCGAGATCTTAAAGCTTCGAACGGACCCCGCCCTTAATCCCTCCCCTCAAGGCGAGGCCGGAGGAGAGTTCGCCTTCAAGCAAAAGTTCCTGGAGGCCGTCAACGATGACCTGAATATGCCACAGGCGCTGGCAATCACCTGGGACCTGATGAGGAGCAGTGAACTATCGTCAGTTCAGAAACTGGGCCTGGTGAATGATTTCGACCGGGTGCTGGGCCTCAAGTTAGCCGAGCCATTGCTGGAAGAGGCCGTTCCTCCAGAAGTCCAGAGGTTGCTGGAGCAGCGCCATCAGGCCCGGGCCGCCAGGAACTGGGTGGAATCGGACCGGTTGCGGGCCCAGATATCGTCCCTGGGATTTGTGGTGGAGGACGGACCGAAAGGCCAGACGGTCCGGCCCAAGAAATTTGGTGAGTAATAGAAGGCCCAGGCGATAAGCCTGGGCCGTTTGATATGGAGGGAGCGAAATGGGGAGCAAGCCCAAGATTGCTTTTTTATCGGCAGTAGGGACGATATCGGTCGGGCTGGGGATATTGGGCGTTTTCGTCCCTCTTCTTCCCACCACTCCTTTTCTGCTCTTGGCGGCATTCTGCTTTGCTAGGAGCTCGCCCCGCTTCTACCAACAGTTGATAGGCAACCGCTGGTTGGGCGACTATGTCCAAAACTACCGGGATAAGAGGGGCCTGCCCCTTCGGATCAAGTGCCTGGCGATAGCCTCGCTATGGATTACGGTCGCCATCTCAGCCATTTGGGCCACCGATTTGCCGGCGGTTAGGGTTATCCTGTTGGCCGTTGCGGTTGCCGTCACCTGGCATTTGTTGGCCATCAGGACCCTTTCCGGGAGCTGGCCGGCTCAGAGCGAAGGGAGCTGAAGATATGCCATCATCGGGAAGTGCTCTGGCCTGTGATGCCAGCCATGCTCCTGCCCTCAGGGATTTCAGGGACTGCCTGGCCCAAATGGGTTACAGTCCATCCGGACTGGTTTCACTATTGGGATTGAAACAGGAGGGCCGGCTCTATCCCCTGGAATACCGGGAACTGCCGCGGTATGCCAGCATACTGGAGCAGACCGCAACCCCCTTAGCGTCCATGGCCCAGCTGCTGGCCCTGGGTATTCCGGTTGATAGGGCGGCCGCAGAGCGGGGGTTGGGGCCGAGAAACCTTGGCTTGCTGGATGAGCTAGGGCTGTGCTCGGTCGACGGAGAAACTGTCCATGCGAATTTCTCCCTCCTGCCGTTCGGCGATCTGATGATAGCCACTGACCGGATATTTCCCAATGTTGACGGAAATCGGCGGGACGCAAGCCTGTCCTCGGACAATTTGGTCTGGCGTCTGGACCAGACCTCCTGGATCATGGCCCGCCATCTGATCCGCCAGCCGGCCAGGGAGGCTTTGGACCTGGGCTGCGGGTCGGGCCTGCAGGCCTTGCTGATGTCTGGCTGGGCGGATAATGTCACCGGGGTGGATATAAATCCCCGGGCGGTCGGCCTGGCCAATTTCAACGCCAGGCTGAATGGGATAGGCAACGTCCAGTTTTTCGGCGGCGACCTTTTTCAGCCGGTCAATGGCAGGAGGTTTGGGCAGATTGTCTCCAATCCCCCCTCGGCCCCAGGCCTGGTGAGGGCCTGGAACCGGGAGGGCGGCGCCACCGGACGGGAGGTGGTGGAATCGATAATAGACGGGCTGGGTTCGCATCTGGAGACAGGGGGCATCTTCCAGTCCACCCTGCATCTGGGATATCGAAAGGAGGACGATATCGCCAAATGGCTGGAGGCCAGGCTGCCGCGGGATGAATACCGCTGTCTGGTTCTCAAGCACCGGTCGGAGGAGGAAGCCGACGACTACTGTCTGCGAGAGGCCTATCAGAAGGCCGGCCCCCGCGATTACGAGATATTCCGGCGGACGTTTGGAACCTACCGGGATAACCTGGGCCGGGCGGGGATCGAGCGGATAGCCTTTGGAGTGGTGGCCGCCCGGCGGGCGGCCGGGGGCGGCCCCCCGGAGATCAGGACTGACGATCTGCAGGTCGGGAAATCCCCCGATTGGCTGAAGGTTCTTATTTCTTGACAACTCCGCCAGTTTGCGGTAAAATCATATCTAATAAGGTTTTAAGGGATAACAGATAAATACAACTAGGCCGGCCGGAAAGCCGCCCGGCATAATGTCAAGGAGGGGATTAATGTCAGGTCATTCAAAATGGGCTACCATCAAGCGTAAAAAGGCTGGGATCGACGCCGCCCGGGGGCGCGTTTTCACCCGAATCATAAAGGAAATCTCCATTGCCGCCCGGCAGGGTGGGGGCGATCCGGCCGGCAACCCCCGCTTAAGGACCGCCATCGCCACTGCCAAGGGCGCCAATATGCCGGCCGACAACATCGAGCGGGCCATCAAGAAGGGGACCGGCGAGCTGGAGGGAGTCAACTACGAGGAGATCACCTACGAGGGTTACGGGCCCGGGGGGGTGGCCCTGATGGTGGACTGCGTGACCGACAACAAGAACCGCACCGCTTCTGAACTGCGGCACCTGTTCTCCAAGTATGGCGGAAACATGGGGGCCCAGGGCTGCGTGGCCTGGATGTTCGAGTCCAAGGGGATCATCACCATTGATGCCGCCCGGACCGACGAGGATACCCTGATGGATGTGGCCCTGGAGGCCGGGGCCGATGATGTCAAGACCGAGGAGGGCGTCTTCGAGGTCTATACCGCGCCGTCCAGTTTCGAGGCGGTCAAGGCCGCCATCGAGGCCAAGGGCATTCCGATCGCATCGGCCGAACTGAGCAAGATCCCTCAGAACACGGTCCAGCTGGACGAGAAGGCCGCCGAGAGCATGCTGAAGCTGATGGACATGGTGGAGGATTTCGACGACACCCAGAAGGTCTATGCTAACTTCGACATCTCCCCGGAGATCATGGCCAAATTGGAAAAATAGCCGCCCAACATGATAATTTTAGGGATAGACCCCGGAAGCCAGACCACCGGATATGGATTATTGGAGAGCGACGGCCGGAGTCGCAGAGTTGTAGCCCTCGGTTGCCTCAAGGCACGGCCGGGGGTTTCTCTTTCTGTCCGCTTGGGGGTGATCTATGAGGGGCTTCAGGGGATTCTGGAGCAGTACCGGCCCCAGGAGGTGGCGGTGGAGGCCACCTTCTACGGCAAGAACGTCCATAGCGCTTTAGTGATGGGGCACGCCCGGGGGGTGTGCCTGCTGGCGGTTCAGCAGGCCGGCTGTCAGCTCTTCGAGTACTCTCCGCTCGAGATCAAGAAGTCGGTGGTGGGGCAGGGTCGGGCCGGCAAGGGTCAGGTGGGGTTCATGGTCCGGGCCATGCTGGGCCTGCGGGCCACTCCGCCCGAGGATGCAGATCGGAAGAGCACACGTCTGAACTCCAGTCACCGAATACGATATCG
>CALGNM010000184.1 GCA_937958665.1 uncultured bacterium
CCACCGAGATCTACACTCTTTCCCTACACGACGCTCTTCCGATCTGGTGGGCCATGATCGGCGGCATCATGATGTACGGCACCGGCCTGAAATAAACATTCAACCAATTGTGAGGTAATAAATGAAGAGGATCCTATCGGTCGCCATCATGACCCTGGCATTGCTGTCCAGCGTGTCCTGCGCCGGGGGAAAGAAACCCGAATCAACTGAGGCCCAAGCTTCTGGGGCCAAGGTCGAATGGATGGCCTTCGACGCTGCCATGGCCCAGGCCGCCCAGGAGAACCGCTACGTGGTGGTGGATTTCTACACCGACTGGTGCAAGTGGTGCAAGGTGATGGACCAGAAGACCTACTCCGATTCCCTGGTGGCCAGATCGATCAAAGATAACTTCGTAGCGGCCAAGATAGACGGAGAAAGCCAGGAGAAGATCACCTACCGGGGAAAAGCGATGACTAAGGCGGAGTTCACCATGAACATGAAGGTCAGCGGCTTCCCCACCACCCTGTTCATGGACAGCCAAGGCAACGTCATCGGCACCCTGCCGGGCTACATAGAGGCCCCGGTATTCCTGAAGATACTTGGCTATGTCTCCACCGAGGCCTATAAGACGGTGAAGCTGGATGACTACCTCTCCGGCAAGTGAGATGAGGGCTCGAAGGACGCTGGCCCTGGTGTTAGCCGGACTGGCCCTGGCCTTGGCCGGGGCGGGGATCTTCCGCAACGAGCTGAAGATAGTGGTGCGCAACGCCCGGGCGGTCTGCTACTCCTGCATCGGTCTGCAGTAGACTGATAATTACCCCCCTCCACCCAACTGGATAAACCATCAACGGCGAGAGGAAATGATATGACGGCCATCAAGCTGGGGCGGGAGTTACCCGACTTCGTCCTGAAGGATCAGCACAACCAAGAGTTCCGGCTGAGCGATTTCCGGGGCCGCAAGGTACTGCTCTCTTTCCACCCCCTGGCCTGGACCAAGGTCTGTGCCCGCCAGATGCAGTCGCTGGAGAAGGGCTTCAAGACCCTGGACCTGCTGAACACCTACCCGGCAGGACTCAGCGTTGATGCCATACCCGCCAAGCACGCCTGGGGCCGGGCCCTGAAGATAAGGAGCCTCCGGATGCTGTCCGACTTCTGGCCCCATGGCGAGGTGGCTCGCAAGCTGGGCCTGTTGCGCAAGGAGGGGTTCTCCGAGCGGGCAAATATTATTGTAGATGAATATGGAAAGGTAATCTGGTCCAAAGTTTACCCCATAAAAGAGCTGCCGGATATCAAAGAAATTATCAGCTTTCTGTCAAAATAACGATTAATATTAGCTGATTTAACGCCACCAGCCATGCAGGTGGCGTTTTTAAATACATGCAATGCAATAACATAATAAATTATTGAGATTTTTATATTTTTTTAGAAAAAGCTCTTGACAAAATTATGAATTAATGATATAATACAAACGTTTGATTAATTATCGGAGATATAATGACACGCAAAAGCAATAATGTCGGCGACGCCAAAAAGCGCATCTTCGATTCCGCGGTACAGCTGTTCGTAGAAAAGGGATACTCCGCGGTGGGGGTTCGGGAGATCGCCCGGGAGGCCGGCGTCAATATCGCCATGATCAACTATTACTATGGAGGCAAGGCCGGCATTTTGAAGGATATTTTGGAGGACGCCTCCGCCAAGTACTACCAGGCCCAGGCCGCGGCCGGCGACAACAGCACCCCGCCCGAGGTTCGGGTCCGCAACCTGGTGGCCAACGTGGTCAGGTTCTTCCGGGAGAACACCAACGAGGCGCTGATATTCTTCAACAGCACGGTCTACAACATTGAGGAAATCAAGTACGGGGCGGAGAAGTGGGGGCGCCTGTACTTTGAGCTAATGGGGGAGCTGTTCTCCCAGATGGGTGTTGACCTCAAGGACCCGGTGCATGCCAGCATTTACAACGGCTATCTGGGGGGCATGATCAAGACCCACTTCCAACACCGCCGGGACATGGAACGGTTGACCCAAAAATCAGCCCAGGGTCCGGAACAGGAAAAGGCCCCCGGCCAGCTTGTTTTTGACGACCTGTTCTACCAGAAGTTTGTTGACCTGCTGGTTGACCAGTATTTTCACGGGGTGTTCTATGCCACCCAGAATTATCGGATGAGATATTCAACCCCGGTGAAACAAAACGATGAATAAATACGTATTGTTTTCGACACCAATTTTTTTACCACATGCTTAAACAAACGTTTGTCTATATAGTCATAAACACCATTTATTTAGGAGATAGCCATGAAACAGCTAATCACAATCCTCTTTCTGCTGGCTTTGGCCGGCAGAGCCACCGCCCTGCCCTGCCCCGAACAGATAATCGCCAACAAGGCTTCGGAAAGCCTCATGACCTCCAGCCCGGAACAGGCTAGGGCCCTGATTGGAATCTCTGAACGTGCCACCTTCCCCAGCAGCCCCCTCAACATCGGAAGCCGCCTGCATATGCTGGGCATAAAGGCCGCCAAGGTTCTGGGCAGCATGGCGGTGAAGAACAGCTGCCGCTTGGTAGGCAGGAGTGTCGCCTCCCCGTCGGCCGGGCACGTTCACGTTAACTACGAGATGTCCCTCAAGAGGGGCCGCTTGCCCAACTGACGTTGCCTCGGGTCAGAGCTATGAAACAAAGGCCTTTCCCAATCCGTAGTTTTAACAGGTCCGGGAACCCGGGCCTAAATTAAATCCCAAGATCAAGAGGATTGTCATGAAAAACAAACTCCTTTCGGGCCTAATCTTACTGTCGCTGTTGGCCGGATCGAGCCCGGCCCTGGCGGCGGACGGAGCTGAATCCAAGACCGTCAAGGTCGTAAGGGTCAGCCAGGCACCCAAGATAGACGGAGCCATCGAGGAGCTGTGGCTGCAGGCCGAGCCGGCCACCGGGTTCGTTCAGCGGTCGCCCTATGAGAACGCCGAGCCGGCCGAATCCACCGAGGTCTTTCTGTTGCAGGACGACCACAACCTCTATGCCGCCTTCCGCTGCCATTCCAAGAAAAGCCCGCCGGTGGCCAGCTACACCAAGGACGAGGACTACGTGATGCTGGGCATCGACCCGCTGGGATCACAGACTAGCGCCTACTTCTTCCAGGTCTTCGCCAGCGGCCTGTATTACGACGGACTGGTGTTGGATGACGGCCAGACCATTGACATCACCTGGGAGGGGGTGTGGGACCAGAAGGTGAAGCTGTACCCCGACCGGATGGAGGTGGAGATGCGGATACCTTTCAAGTCCATCCGCTACAAGCAGGGACTTTCGGAATGGGGGATCCAGTTCCAGAGGCACCACGCCCGAAACTGGGAGGATGATTTCTGGGTGCCGGTGCCCCAGAGGGAGCACAGCATGGTGTCCCGCTGGGGCTCGCTATCCGGGGTGGAACCACGCTCCGAAGGCTATTACTTCGAGCTGTTCCCCGAGGGTTTCGTACGCTACGAGAAATTCAGCGGTGAGACGGCCGCCCTCAAGCCCAAGGCCAGCCTGAGCCTGAAGTGGGACCTGACACCCCAGACCACCTTCAACGCCACCGCCTATCCGGACTTCGCCCAGATCGAGTCGGACCCCTATTCCCTCAATCTCTCCCGCTATCCCACCTATCTCCAGGAGCAGCGGCCGTTTTTCGTGGACGGCGGGGACGTCTTCCGGTTCTCCACCATCAGCGAAAGCAACTTCCAACCCCTTAACATCTTCTATTCCCGGATGGTGGGGCGCTCGGTCAACGGCGAGGCGGTCCCCATCATCGGCGGCCTCAAGCTGACCCACAAGGGCCGCAACTGGAGCTCCGGATTGCTGGCGGCCGGCACTGACCAGTTCGATGACAGCGTCCGGCTGGGCGGCTACAAATACCAGGTCTTCGAGCCCCGCCGCGGCTTCGGGGTGGCCCGGGCCAGCCGGAACTTGTGGGGCAATTCCCAGCTGGGGGTGCTGGCCAGCGGCATGGTGCTGAACCGCGACACCTTCAACCTGGCGGCCGGAATGGATGCCGTCTACCGCTTCGGCTCCAGCCAGCTGATTGCCCAAGGGGCGGTCAGCGACCGGAACAACAAGCGGGGCTGGGCTTTCAGCTCCGGCTTCCGGGGCTTCACCGGCCGCTTCCTGAGCATGGCCACCCTGGAGGCCATCGACGACTCCTTTGACGTCGCCGACATCGGCTTCGTCCCCTGGTCCGGGCGCCGCCGGGCCAGCGCCATGTCCGGTCCGTTCTGGACTTTCCGCAGCGGCAGTCTGCGCAACTTGTACCTGGCCGGCGGAATCAACGCCGTGCGGGAGCCGGGAGTGGACAGCTGGTCGCGCTACGGCTTCATCAACACCAGCGCCAACCTGCGCAGCAACTGGGGAGGCGGGTTGGAGGCGGTCTACGGCCGCAACTTCGGCTTCGACCCCTACCGCCTGGCCGAGTTCGACAATATCTACCGCAGCGCCAGCCTCAACCTGTGGGGCCTGCTGTGGGGCAACAACTTCAACTGCAGCTCCACCTATGAGTATGGCTATAACTACCAGCGGGGGTACGCCGCCTACCAGGGCTCGAACTTCTTCATGTACAACTACTCCATCGTCTCGCCCCTCAGCCTGGGGGCCGCCGCCAACCTGTGGATGGAGTGGGACCAGCAGAACCGGCTGATCGACATGTATCCCCGGCTGAGGCCCAGCCTGATCTGGCGCATCCGGTCCGACATGACCCTGAACGGGTTTAATGAGATGGTGATGTTCACCCCGGAGGACCGAATTTCGCGGACCACCCTGACCACCAACCGTCTGGGGCTGCTGTTCTCCTGGAACTTTCGCCCCAAGAGCTGGCTGTACCTGGCCTTCAATGATTACTCCGGGCAGGAGCCCGTACTCAACCAGAGCCAGCAGGTGGCCGACTACGTGATGAAGCCGCAATACGCCATCGGGGCCGTCAAGCTGCGCTACCTGCTGTATTTTTAGGGGGAGGTCGGCAGATTCAATATTGATCTACCCACAACAGACTCAAAGCCGCTTCCATTTTTGGGGAAGCGGCTTTTTCGCTTGACAACCTATATCCCCTGCGTTACAATGGCGAAAAGGCCAACCCATCGTTTACAATATGAAAAAGATCGCTTTGGTGTCAGCCGGACTGCTGGCCCTGGCCCTGATCGCCACCACCTGCGCCCGGCAGTACGGCTTCCGGCGCAGCTACAGCCAGGCCAACGCCCTGTTGCACGACAGCCAGAACCTGGCTGCCAAGCCGTTTCTGAAGGCTCACCTTCGGAACGGGAGCATCTGCATCCTGCGCGACTCCTGGCAGGTTGACACCATCTACCGCCACCTGGAGGGCACCGGGGACCTCTACGATTTCAACCGCCAGCTTCTGAAGCAGGGGCCCCTGCTGATCGACCTGGACAGCGTGGCTGTTTTCGAGACCAACCGGAAGCTGACCGGATCGGAGAATGAGCGGGTCTCGGCCCTGACCATTTTGGCCGGTCTGGATCTGGTGCTGGGCATCTTCTGCCTGACCAACCCCAAGGCCTGCTTCGGCTCCTGCCCCACCTTCTATCTGGGCTCGGGCGATAACCTCTTCCACTCCGACGCCGAGGGATTCACCAACTCCATCGCCCCCTGCCTGGAGGCTGGCGACATCGACGCCCTGGACAACGGGCGGATCGTTGGCGGCCGGCTGTCCCTTATGATGAAGAACGAGGCCATGGAGACCCATGTGGTTAAGGAGGTTAAAATCTACGCCGTCCCCCGCCGGGATGGCGAGCGGGTCTTCCATACCCCGGGGGACAAATTTTTCCTCTGCCGCCGGATACGGCCTCCCGCCAGCGCCCGGGCCGACGAGGGCGACTGCCTGGAGCAGCTGAAGGGAAACGACAAGCGGGAGCGCTTCAGCCTGTCGGACCCAGAAAACATGAGAAGCCGCGAGGAGATCGCCCTGGCCTTCGACCCGTCCGGAATGGGCGACCGCCTGGGCCTGGCCATCGGCTTCCGCCAGACCCTGATGACCACCTACCTGATCTACAGCGCTTTCGGCTACATGGGCGACGAGATGGGCGGCATTCTGGCCCGGCTGGAGCAGGACGGCCCCCGGAAGGCCGACTTGGGCGGCATCCGCCGGGAGCTGGGGGACATCGAGATATACCGATGGGACCATGACGGAGGCCGGTGGCAAAAACAGGGCGGATTCTACGAGACCGGGCCCATCGCCGTCAACCATCAGTTCCTGCCCTTGGATGGCCCCAACGACGGCCGGGAGGTCCGGATAAAGCTGGTTTTAAACCGCGGCCTGTGGCGGATAGACTACCTGGCCCTGGCCGAGATAGTTGAGCAAGTCCAACCGATAGTGCTGGCCACCGAAACGATCGAATATATTAAGACCGGAGACGAGCCAGCCCTTTCTTCAGCTGCTTCCCCTGACAGGCCAGTCATTTCCATGCCCGGAGACGTCCGCAATTTCAGGTTCCGACTGCCCAACCCCGCGGAGGATTACGAGCTGTTCCTATATTCCCGGGGCTATTATCTGGAGTGGATGCGCAGCAGCTGGGTCAAGGAGAAGGATTTGGGCCGGTTGGCCCGGATGCTGATGGTGCCGAGGCTGTATTTGAAGGAGGAGGCCGCCGACTACAAGCGATACGAGACGGTGATGGAACGGGAGTTCTGGGAAACCCGGATCGACAACCGGATGTTCAGCTACTATGAAAAGAAGTAGACTGCCCCAGGCGGCGGGCCTGCTGGCCCTGCTGGCCGCCTCCTGCGCCACGCCGGTCAGCTACCTGCCGGAGCATGAGATGGTCGGCCAGGAGACCCATGGGGCCCTGGTGGAGATCGAGATCAACGACGGAGGGCGTTACGCCGGGGAGCTGATCGCGGTGGAGGATACGGCCCTGGTCATCCGGGAGGAGACCGAGGGCCGCATCCATTGCTTCCGGGTCGGCCTCGCCGGCATCAAATCCTTCACCTTGCGTTACGCCAACGGGGTCAATTACGGCGGGCTGGTGCCCCTCTACACCCTGGCCACCGTTTCCCACGGATTATGGCTGATATTCTCGGCCCCCATCAACTTTCTGGCCACCACCATCATCGCCGTGAATGCCTCCTCCGCCTACGAACTGAACAGCCGCCGGGACCGCCTGTCCTTCGAGGAGCTAAAAATGTTTGCCCGCTTCCCCCAGGGACTGCCCCGGGGCATCACCTTGGAGATGGTCAAATAGGAGATTGCGTTTTTTGGATGTTTTGGCTGCCATCAAAGCCCGCCGGGCCTACCGCTCCCTGGAGCCGGTGGCCATAACCGCCGGGCTGATTCGTGACCTGGCCGGGGCGGCGGCCCTGGCCCCCTCCTGCTTTAACAAACAACCTTGGCGCTACATCTTCGTGGACGACCCCGCCGGGCTGGAAAAAGTGCACCAAGCCCTGTCCCGGGGCAACGAGTGGGCCCGCCGGGCATCGCTGATAGTGGCGGTGGCCGGCCGGCGGGAGGACGACTGTATAATGAAGGACGGCCGGGAGTACTTCCTGTTCGACATCGGACTGTCCTGCGCCGGGTTGATCCTCAGGGCCACCGAACTGGGTTTGGTGGCCCATCCCATCGCCGGCTTCGACCCCGTCCCGGTCAAGGAGGCCCTGGAGATCCCATCGGGGATGACGGTGATTGCCCTGATCGTGATAGGCAAACATTCCTCGATCCCGGACGCCGGGCTGTCCCCCGACCAGGCCCGGGCCGAGACCGAACGCCCACCCCGCCGGCCCCTGCAAGAATTCGCCTTTTCCAACCACTACGGGCGGGAAATCAGCCGCATGCCCAGCTGACGGGGTTCGCCTGCCCTGGGGAATTGGCCAGGAGATGATAAAAATGGGAAGTTTACCTCCTTAAAAGTTTTGGCTGCCAAGAAATCAACCTTATCTACTGTTCGCTGGCACTAACGGCTGTTCAATATCCTCGGCAAAGCCCGGCAATAGTATAACATGCGAATAAACTTATTCATCATCATCTCCATTGTGATGGCGGTCAGCCTGGTAGTGGTGGCCTTCACCATGTGGCAGGCCAGCCAGGAGCGGCACCGGCTGACGATCGACCTGGAGCGCAGGACAGCGCTGCTGGCCGAGGGCATGAGTGATGGGGTGCAAACGCTGATGATTCGCGGGAACTTCAAAAAGCTGCAGGAACTGGTGGACAAGTACGGATCCAGCCAGAGGATAATGGGGCTGGCCGTGTTCAATGCCGGCGACAGCCTGCTCTCAGCCACAACCGGAGCCGAGGCCTTCCTGCCTTCCGCCCGAAGCCTGGTGTCTGGAAGCATGGACACCGACTCGGCCCAGGGCGCCTTCTTAAATATCGGCGAGAGGGTAATCTACTGCCAGGCGCTGCCTCTTAAGCGCGAGGGTGCGGTCATCGGCGCCCTGGCCGTCTTCAGCGATGCGGACAACATCGCTCAGGTGGTACGCGACCTGTGGCGCAGGAATTTCCTGAGGTTATTGATACAGGCCCTGGTGATAGCTACCGTTACACTGTTGGTCATCCAGTGGAGCGTCTTCGGTCCACTTAATCGAATGGTCGATTGGATGAAGACGGTTAGGTTCGACCAGTACCGGGGAACCAAGGTCAAGCCCCCCGAAGGGTTCTTCTCCCCATTGCAGAAGGAGGTGAGCCGGATGGCCCAGTCCATTCTGGAGGCCAGGGCGGCAGCAGCCGAAGAGGCCCGGCTACGGGCGGCCTCGGAGGCATTATGGACACCGGAACGCCTCAAACAGGAGGCCATACAGATTCTGGAAAAAAGGATGCTGGTAGCGGTCTCCAACCGCGAACCATACATCCACTCCCGCCGGGGTAAAAGCATCGAAGTCCAAATGCCTGCCAGCGGCTTGGTAACAGCCATAGAACCGGTACTAAAGGCTTGTGGCGGGGTGTGGGTGGCCCACGGCAGCGGCAACGCCGACCGCGAGGCAGTCGATGATCGCGACCGGATAGCGGTTCCGCCAGAGGAGCCTAGCTACACCCTGCGCCGGTTATGGCTTTCCAAGGAGGAGGAGGAGGGCTACTACTACGGGTTCGCCAATGAGGGGCTGTGGCCTTTATGCCACATCGCCCACGCCCGTCCCACATTCCGCGAGTCCGACTGGCACCACTACCAGCAGGTGAACCAAAAATTCGCGGAGACCATCCTGGACGAGATCAAGGGCGTCAGGGAGCCGTACATCCTGGTCCAGGACTACCACTTCGCCCTCCTGCCACGGTTGGTAAAGGAGCGGAGGCCCGACGCCCGGGTAGCCATATTCTGGCACATCCCCTGGCCCAACCCCGAAGCCTTCCGTATCTGCCCCTGGGAGCGGGAGCTGGTCTATGGAATGCTGGGAGCCGATGTGGTCGGCTTCCACATCCAGTACCATTGCAATAATTTTTTGGAGACGGTGGATCGATCGCTGGAATGCCGAATCAACTGGGAGCGCTTCTCGGTGGAAAAGGACGGCCACCAATCGGCTGTCAAGCCTTTCCCCATCAGCATCGACTCCAGGCAGGAGACAGAATCCACGGGTTTCAACCGGACGGCACTAAAAGAGGCACTGTTCAAGGAGCACGGCATCAAAGCCGAACTGATGGGAGTAGGGGTTGATCGCATAGACTATACTAAGGGTATTCCCGAGAGATTCTGGGCAGTGGAGCGCTTCCTCGAGAAATATCCCGAATATCGGGAGAAATTTACCTTCGTGGAGCTGAGATCGGAAGAGCGTCGTGTAGGGAAAGAGTGTAGATCTCGGTGG
>CALGNM010000185.1 GCA_937958665.1 uncultured bacterium
CCCCCCGAGATCTACACTCTTTCCCTCCACGACGCGCTTCCGATCTAAGGTGCTGCCCCGGCCCACCGTGCTTTCGACCCCGACTCTGCCGCCATGCAGTTCCACTATGTGCTTGACGATGGCCAGCCCCAATCCGGTGCCTCCCAGGTCTCGGGAGCGTCCCTTGTCCACCCGATAGAAACGCTCGAACAGACGGGGCAGATACTCCGAGGTGATGCCGCACCCGGTGTCGGCTATGGATATCCTCACCCACCCGTTTTTGATCTCCGCCGAGGCTCTGACGGATCCGCCCTCCGGGGTGTACTTGGAGGCATTGTCCAGCAGGTTGGTAAGGGCTTGGACCATCCGGCTCACATCCACCCGGACTTCCAATGATGCCTCAGGACTATCCGGCAGTTCCATTCGTTGCTGGCGTTTAGCCATAAGCTGCTGGACATTTTCGACTGCCCGCTCCAGCAGCTCCCCCAGTCTGGCCGGGTGCCTGGCCAGCTGGATCCCGTTCTCCAGTGAAGAGAGGGCCAGCAGGTCGCTGACTATTCGGTTCATCCGTTCCGACTGGCGGTGGATGCGGGAGAGGAAGTCATCCATCTGGCCGCGCCCCTGGTATTCTCCGTCCAGCAGGGCCTGGGTGTAGCCCAGGACGGCCGACAGCGGGGTCTTCAACTCATGGGAAACGTTGGCCACGAAGTCCTGCCTGACATTCTCCAGTCTGCGGAAGTCAGTGATGTCGCTGAATACCAGCACCGTTCCGGAATCGGGCTCAGCTTGGTCCAGCGGCGACCGGTAGGCCGAGAAAAACCGGCCGGACAGGGAGAACTCGGTCTGGGCCGCCCCGCCCCGGGCCCAGCTCTCTATGCCGGGATGTCGGATGACCTCTATCAGCAGACGGCCCTCAGCCCCTTCGGGGCCCAGGCTGAACATCCTGCCGGCCGAGGTATTGATCAATGTCACCCGCATCTGCCGGTCTACAACTATCACCCCCTGCGACATCCCCTCCAATATCGCCCGAAGATGAAGGGTGCGCTCCCGCAGTTCCCGGGACGATCTCTCCCATGACTGGGCCAGCCGGTTGAGGGACTGGGCGATCAGGTTGATCTCCGGGGCCCGCTGGTTGGTGGGGGCCCGGACATCCAACTCGCCATTACTGATGCGGGCAGCGGATTGCTCCAGCCGCCGGATGGATCCGATGATTGAGCCCCAATAGCCGTTGAATATCAGGAGCAGGGCCAGGGCCGCCAGGCACAGTCCCAGGGTGAGCGAAACCAACAGCTGCCTCCGGTAGGGGACAAATTCGACAAAGGGCCAGGCCACCCGGCAATAGCCCCAAAGCCGTCCCTGGTGCAGCAGGGGAACCGCCAGGTAGATCATTTCCTTCCTCAGGGTCTGGCTATAGCGCAAGGAGTGCCCCATCCCTTTTTCCGAGGCCTGCCGGATCTCCGGCCTGCCGGCGTGGTTGTCCATAGCCAGAAGGCCCGGCCCCTCCTGGTCGGAATCCCCCAGCACCCGGCCGACGCTGTCGATGACGGTCACCCGATAGCCGCCGATCCGGGCATACTGGTCGGCCAGGGAGTCCAGGTCCTTGGTTTGGCCCTTCGCCAGATTTTCGCTCAGTGCGGCTGATATCAGCCGGGCCTGAGAATGCAGGCCATTCAGGGTCAGGTCCAGCAGATGTCGGCGGCTGACCGCCGACAGGTAGATTCCCAGCAGGCCTATCACCAGGGCCAGAGTCAACAGGGTAAGCCCCAACAAGCGGCCTTTTAGGCTTTGGAGCATCACTTTTCTTCCTTGAGTTTGTAGCCGAAGGATTTGACCGTAACCAGGGCAGTCTGCAGCAGGGGTATCTTCTCCCGCAGATGTCTGATGTGAACATCCACCGTGCGGTTGCCGCCGTAGTAGTCAATACCCCACACTGCATCCAGTATCCGGTCCCGCGACACCAGCTTTCCCTGATGCAACAACAGGTACTCCAATAGGGCGAACTCTTTGGCGGTCAGCGCCACCTCTTTTGGCCCAACCGTGACGGTATGGGCTTCGGTGTCCAAGTTCAATTTTCCGTATTGGATCTTGCGGGGAACCTCGGGGGTTGGATCGTTGCGGCGGAACAGGGCCTTGACCCGGGCTACCAGCTCCTTGGGGCTGAAGGGCTTGGTGATGTAATCATCGGCCCCCATCTCTAGGCCCACTATTCGGTCGCTCTCTTCGCTCTTGGCGGTCAGCATGATGATGGGCAGCTTTTTGGTGCGGGGCTCGGAACGCAATGTCCGGCAGATCTCCAGCCCGTCCATTCCGGGGAGCATCAGGTCCAGCAGCAGAAGGTCGGGCGGCGCTTCCCTGAGTCGGCGCAGGGCCTGTTCCCCGTCCCCGATGACCTCGGTGGCATAGCCGGCGTTCTTCAGATAATGCCGGGAGATGTCGGCGATGTCCTGCTCATCCTCGACGATGTATATTTTTTTGGCCATATAACCCTCGTTTCCATATGTTTTCGGTTAAATGATAGTAAAAAACATGGGCAAAGTAAAGGGGCTCAAGATTAAAATGCTGTTAAATAATGATTAAATGCCATTTAACCGAAAATTAACATTCACCTAACCGGACAGTAACAACCGGCTTGTATACTTGGGGCGAACGCAAAGAGGTGCTGCCATGGGATTGGCCGACCTGCATATCCACACCATCTATTCCGACGGATCCGCCACGGTTGAGGAGGTTTTGCGCAAGGCCGTCAGCCTGGGGCTGGATACCATCGCCATCACCGACCACAACGAGATCGAGGGCGCGGTCAAGGCCAGGGAATTGGCGCTTAGTTGGAATTTGGGGGTGGAGGTGATTGTGGGCGAGGAAATCACCACCGCGGATGGTCATGTGGTGGGGCTGTTCCTTAAGGACCGCATCCGGCCATTGCTAAGCGCCGAGGCCACGGTGGACGAGATCCATCGGCAGGGGGGGCTGGCGGTGGCGGTCCACCCCTTCTCCCTGTGGTTGAAGCTTTTCAGGTGCGGCGGGGTGGGAAAACTGGCCGATCGCCTGCAGTTCGACGCCATTGAGACGATCAATGGATCACCGACCGAGGGGCTGGGGAACATTCTGGCCGGGCGATTCAACCGGGGTAAAAAGCTGGCCGGGGTGGGCGGATCGGATGCCCATACCGCCGAGGCGGTGGGACAGGGGGTCACAATCTTTCCCGGCCGGGGCCCGGCAATGGTCTTTGAGGCCATCCGAAACAAGGCGGTGATAGCCAAGACCGGCAGGTCAGCCCTGCGAGCCATGGTCGATTTCGTCTATCAACACCTGATGGGTCGAATGGCCCTCTACGGACCCAAGGGAGGGGGGCTGGATCAGCCGGTGATAAATTAACAGCCCCTTAACTGGGATAAAATCACAGGTTAATGATGAGAAATTATAATCAGTCAAACAATTTAATACAAAACCAAAGAGGAGAAGAATCAAAGATGAGGAAGTTGATGGTAACCGGCCTGGCCTGGATGCTGGCCTGCCAGATGGCCTACGCCCAGAGGGCCAAGGATGCGAAACCCGACACCGCGATAATCAAGCTGCAGCAGAGGATGGACCTGCTCAACAGCCAGATCAACCTGCTGAGCCAGGAGCTGGACCAAGCCAAGGTTCAGATCGGTTCGGTGGGAGCCGACAAGGTCCAGGGGATAGAGGAAAGCGCTTCGGCCGCCCACGATAAATTGGCCGGGATGGACGAGAGGATGTTGACCGCCGAGAGCGATATTGCCGGGATCAAGAAGCTGAAGGTATCGGGCTATATCCAGACCCGCTTCGAGTACATCAACCATGACAAGATCGACACCGCCGCCGGCTCCACCGACAGCCGGACCGATTCCAGCTGGTTCTACGTCCGCCGGGGGCGCATCAAGTTTGTCTATGCTCCCACCAAGACCTCGGAATACTGCATCTATCCGGATTTCTCCAAGAACACCGTCTCCCTCAAGGAGGCCTGGATCAAGCTGTCCGAGCCCTGGAGCCCTTACAAGTTCAATCTGACCATGGGGCAGATGAACTGGCCGTTCGGGGTGGAGATCGAAAGGTCCTCCTCGGTTCGCGAGGTGCCGGAGCGCAGCATCATGATCGGCGCCCTGTTCAAGGGGGAACGGGACCGGGGCGTCAAGCTCAATTTCACCCCGGTTAAAAACCTTGGGGTAGATCTGGGCGTTTACAACGGCTATGGGGTAGACAACACCACCTTCACCTGGTTCGACCCCACCAAGCCCAAGGATTTCGTGGGCCGGGTACGCTACGACTTCGGACTGGTGACCCTGAGCGGCTCCTGGTACGAGGGCCGGGAGAAATTCGCCACCCACAAGGATTCGGCCGACCACTACAAGGGCCGGATGGGCGGGGCCCTGGAGTTCTACCACCAGTTCCTGCCGGTGGGCGGCACCGGCCTGCTGGCCGAGGTGGTCAAGGGCGAGTCCCGGGAGAAAG
Organism: uncultured bacterium; assembly: GCA_937958665.1. GTDB lineage: Bacteria > Edwardsbacteria > AC1 > AC1 > EtOH8 > CALGNM01. The sequence continues at coordinate 4,450 of CALGNM010000185.1, forward strand.
AGGTTATGGGCTTCTATGTGATGGGCATCCAGAACATCGGCGACAAGCTGGGGCTGGCCTTCCGGGTGGACAGCTACGATCCCAACACCTCATCCGACACCACCGCCTACAATACCACCGCCGCCGCCCTGGAGTACGACCAGACCTCCAACATCTGCCTGGCCATCAACTACTGGTGGGATGCCGCCGTCCGGCTGACCCTGGCGGTGGACCGCACTCTCTACCATACCAACATGACCCTGGCCCAGGACCCCGATTCCCGGTATAAGACATACCAGGACGACAAGATCACCGCTCAGATGCAGATCAAATTCTAAAGATAAATATTAAGGAGAAATGACGATGAAATTGAAAACCATCATATTCTGGACCTCGCTGGCCCTGGTGGCCATCCTCACCTGCAGCTTTGTAATGGCCGGCAAGGCCATCACCCTCAAGGGCTCCGATACCCTGCTGCTGCTGGGCCAGCGTTGGGCCGAGCTGTACATGCAGAAGAACCCCGGGGTGGTGATCCAGGTGACCGGGGGCGGCTCGGGGGTGGGGATCGCCGCGCTGATCAACGGCTCCACCGATATCTGCCAGGCCTCCCGCAGCATGAAGGATTCCGAGAAAAAGAAGCTGCGAGAGCGCTATTTCAACCTGGGCACCGAGATCCCGGTGGCCAAGGACGGGGTGACCATCTACATCAACGAGAAAAACCCGATTGAAGAGATGACCCTGGACCAGATCCGGGACATCTACACCGGCAAGACCACCAACTGGTTCCAGCTGGGCGGACCCGATGCCAAGATCATTGTCTACGGGCGCGAGAACAGCTCCGGCACCTATGTCTTCTTCCGGGAGGCGGCCCTGAAGAACGCCGACTATACCTCCAGCATGCAGTCCCTGCCGGGTACTGCGGCGGTGGTCAATGCGGTGGCCAAGGACAGGTTCGGCATCGGCTACGGCGGGGCGGCCTACGCCAAGGGGGTCAAGGAAGTGGCCATCAAGACCGCTCAGGGCAGCTTCCGGCCCAATGCCGAGACGGTCAAGAGCGGCCAGTATCCCCTGGCCCGCGACCTCTATTGGTACGTGCGCGGCAAGCCCAGCGGCGAGATCAAGAAACTGATCGACTGGGCGCTGTCGCCCGAGGGACAACAGGTGGTGGCCAAGGTAGGATATTTTACAGTAAAGTAGGGCCGGTACAAGTCATAACGGAAGATCCAGGGGGCGCAGGCACGGGGCCCGCCCCTGGATTTTCCCTATTTATAAGGGTGGACCATATGAGCCTGCAGAGAAAAAAGTTCCGATATCTGGGCGAATCGCTGATCGAGGGGAACATCAAGGCCACCGCCAGCCTGGCCATAGTGGTGATATTCCTGATACTGTTCTTCATCCTGCGGGAATCCCTGCCGATATTCTTTAATCCCGAGGTTCAGCAGGAGATCACCTTCAGACACTTCTTCTCCGGCATCCAGTGGCAGCCGGTATCGGACAACCCCCGTTTTTCGCTTTGGCCGATAATCCTGGGCAGCCTGAAGGTGACGCTGATAGCCCTGCTGTTCGCGGTGCCGGTGGCGGTGGCGGCGGCCCTCTACAGCTCGGAGTTCGCCGGGGGCCGGCTGAAGGAGCTGATCAAGCCAGGAGTGGAACTGCTGGCCGGCATTCCCTCGGTGGTGCTGGGCTTCTTCGCCCTGGTGGTCATGGCCTCCTTCCTCAAAGACCTGTTCGGCTGGCAGATCCGGCTTAACGCGATCAACGCCGGGCTGGCCCTGGGTTTTGCGGTGATTCCGGCCATCTATTCCCTGGCCGAGGATGCCATCAACGCGGTGCCCAAATCGTTCCGGGAGGCCGCCCTGGGGCTGGGGGCCACCCCCTGGCAGTCGGCGACCAAGGTGGTGCTGCCGGCCGCCCTGCCGGGGGTCTCAGCGGCGGTGCTGTTCGGGATGGGAAGGGCGGTGGGCGAGACCATGGTGGTGCTGATGGCCGCCGGCAACGCCCCGCTGTTCTCCTTCAACCCCCTGGAGTCCACCCGGACCATGACCGCCACCATCGCCGCCGAGCTGGGTGAGGTGGTCTTCGGCAGCGGGCACTACCACGCCCTGTTCTTCATCGGGCTGGTGCTGTTCGCCGTCACCTTCGCCATCAACCTGGCCTCTCATGCCCTGTTCGAGGGGCTGATGACCAGGCTCTACGGGGCCAGGAAGTAGCGCCATATGAACAATAAAAGAAGGATCGGGGACAACATCAGGATTGGCCTCACCGGCAGTGCGGTGCTGCTGATAGCCGCCATCCTGGCCGTCATTCTGGGGACCATCATCATCGGGGGCTACAAAAGCCTGAGCTGTGAATTTTTGACCAAGCCCTCCACCGACGGCATGACCGCCGGTGGCATCTTTCCCGCCATCTTCGGAATGGTTTTCTCCCTGCTGATCATGCTGATCGCGGTGGTACCGGTGGGGGTGGCCACGGCCATCTACCTGCATGAGTACGCCCGGCCCGGATTGCTGCTGACCAAGCTGATCCGGGGGGCGGTCAACAATCTGGCCGGGGTGCCCTCCATCGTCTTCGGCCTGTTCGGGCTGGGCTTCTTCATTCAGTTCATCGGCGGCGGCCTGGACCACTCCCTGGGCCAAAGCGGCCTGTTCGGCCAGCCCTGCATCCTGTGGGCCTCGCTGACCTTGGCCCTGATGAACCTCCCGATGATAATAGTGGCCACCGAGGAGGCCCTGCGGGCGGTACCCCAGGCCGAACGGGCCGGGGCCTTGGCCCTGGGGGCCACCAAGTGGCAGACCATCCGGCATGTGGTGCTGCCCCAGGCGGTGTCCGGCATCATGACCGGGGTGGTGCTGACCATCAGCCGGGGGGCGGGGGAGGTGGCCCCGATCATGTTCACCGGGGCGGCCTATTATCTGCCCTATCTGCCCAAACTGCCTACCGATCAGTTTATGACCCTGGGCTACCACATCTTCGTGATGACCACCCAGTCGCCCGACATCGATGCCACGGTGCCCATAGCCATGGGGGCCACCCTGGTATTGTTGGCCCTGACCTTTTCACTCAACCTGGTGGGGATTGTCATCCGTTCCCACACCAGAAGCCAGCTCAGAAAGGGGAGATAATGGAGACCAAGCATAACCGGCTGGAAATACGAGATTTCAGTCTCTACTACCACCGCACCAAGGCCCTGGAGGACATTTCGATGTCCATCCCGGAGCAGAAGGTTACAGCCATCATCGGCCCCTCCGGCTGCGGCAAGTCCACCCTGCTGAGGTCCATCAACCGGATGAACGAGCTGATCGACGGAGTTGCGGTGGAGGGTGAGATCCGGCTGGACGGAGAGGATATCTACGGTCGGAACATAGACGTGGTTGAGCTGCGGCGCAAGGTGGGGATGGTCTTCCAACGTCCCAACCCCTTTCCCAAGTCCATCTTTGAGAACGTGGCCTTCGGGGTACGGATGGGCGAGAACGGCCGGGCCAAGGACAACCTGGACCAGGTGGTGGAAAGCTCGCTTAAGGAGGCTGCCATCTGGGACGAGGTCAAGGACCGCTTGCACCGTTCGGCCATGGAGCTGTCGGGCGGCCAGCAGCAGAGGGTCTGCATCGCCCGGGCCCTGGCGGTGGAGCCCGAAGTCATTTTGATGGACGAGCCGGCCTCGGCCCTAGACCCCATCGCCACCGCCAAGATCGAGGAGTTGATCTTCCGGCTGAAGGAGAAGTACACCATTGTCATCGTCACCCACAACATGCAGCAGGCTGCCCGGGTCTCCGATTTCACCGCCTTTCTGATGTTGGGCAAGCTGGTGGAGTTCGGGGCCACCGACCGGATGCTGACCAACCCCGGCAACAAGCTGACCGAGGAGTACATCACCGGCCGGTTCGGATGAGGGTCCACATCGACCGGGAGGACCGCATCTTAATGAATTTCAATCAATAAGCAGGAAGGCAAAGTATGAACAACAAACGCCACTTCGACGAGGAATTAAGCCGGCTTAGGGAAAAGCTGCTGCAGATGGCCGGACGGGCCGAGGGGCTGGTTGGCCAGGCAACGGAGTCCTTGGTGAACCGGAACCTGGAGTTAGCCCGGGAGGTCATCGCCCGGGACCGGGAAATTGATGAGTTGGAGGTGGCGATCGAGGAGGAGGCGGTCACCCTGATCGCCCGGCACCAGCCGGCGGCCGGGGACCTGCGCCTGCTGATCGGAATTATCAAGATCAACAATGACATTGAGCGAATCGGCGACCACGCGGTCAACATCGCCCAGAGTGCCATCGAACTGGGGCAGGAGCCGCCCCTGAAGCCGCTGATTGACATCCCCCGGATGGCTTTGCTGGTGACCGGCATGCTGAAGGACAGTCTGGACAGCTTTGTCCAGGGCAATGCCGAAAAGGCCCGCCAGGTTTGCGTTCGGGACGACCAGGTGGACCAGCTCAAGGATCAGATATTTCGGGAACTGCTGACCTATATGATAGAAAAGCCCCAGTCCATTGGGCGGGGGATGGGGCTGATATTGGTGAGCCGTAACCTGGAGCGGATTGCCGACCTGTCCACCAACATTGCCGAGGAGGTGATTTACATCTCCCAGGCCAAGGTGATCAAGCACAACCGGGAGGCTAACGATGAATAAAATCAGGGTGTTGTTCGTCTGCCGCCATAACGCCGCCCGCAGCCAAATGGCCGAAGCCCTGCTCAACCATCTGGCCGGGGATCGTTTCCAGGCCGAGAGCGCCGGGCTGGAGCCCGGGGAGCTCAACCCTTTTGCAGTGAAAGCCATGGCTCAGATGGGAATCGATATATCGCAAAAACAGACCAAGAGCGTGTTCGACCTGTATCTTAAGGGCCATCTTTACCGCTACGTAATAACCGTCTGCAATGCCGACGACCGCGAGAAATGCCCGGTTTTCCCGGGAATATCCCGGAGGGTCAACTGGAGCTTTCCCGATCCGGCTGAATTCTCTGGAAGCGACGAGGAGGTGCTGCTCCAGACCATCGGGGTCAGGGACATGATCAGGGAGAAGATAGAGGAGTTCATAAAGTCCTTTCCGGGAGAACCTGACAGGAAAACGATAACGGGCGAGTAGTGACCTTGGCAACCAAAAATCCTCCTTAAAAAGATATGGGTACTGACGCTTTAAAAAACAAAGCCCCGGCCGATTAGCCGGGGCTTTATGCTGGTGCGCCATGAAGGACTCGAACCTTCGACCCGCTGATTAAGAGTCAGCTGCTCTACCAACTGAGCTAATGGCGCAATATTTCAGAAAGCAGATCGGAAGAGCACACGTCTGAACTCCAGTCACCGAATACGAAATC
>CALGNM010000186.1 GCA_937958665.1 uncultured bacterium
ACGAGGTCGTATTCGGTGACTGGAGTTCAGACGTGTGCTCTTCCGATCTTGAGGGAGGGCGCCAATATCAAGCTGAAGGAGGATGTCCTCAAGTCCCTGGCGGCCCGGCAGACCCCCGGCCAGCTGGCCCTGCCCGAAGCCTCCCCCGAGGAACTGAAGAAGACATTGATCACCTACGATGGAGGATCCTGGACCGTCCAGAAGTTCTACGACACCGTCAACCGGATGATGCGGGGGGCCGCCGACCTCAGCCAGATCGAGCGGGTCCGGGAACAGATGGAGGGCCTGATTGTCAGCGACCTGCTGTTGGCCCGGGCCAGATCCAAGGGACTGGATCAGAATCCCAAGGTTAAAGCCCAGTTCTCCCGGACCAAGGACAATATGCTGGCCGAAGCCGTCTACCGGGAGGAGATCTCGGCCAAAGTGGTGCTTAGCCCTGAAGGGGTCAAAAAATACTACCAGGAAAACCGCAAGGAGTTCTTCCAGCCGGCCAAGGCCCTGGTCCACATAATCGCCCTGCCCGACCAGGCGTCGGCCCAGGAGGCCTACGGCCTGCTGGCCAAAGGGGCCGATTTCGCACAGCTGGCCCGGGAGCGTTCCACCGATCCCTCGCGGGCCTCGGGTGGAGTGCTGCGCTGGGTGGAGGCGGGCGATGCCGAGTTCCCCGAACTGGCCAAAACCGCCTTCGCCCTACCCTTGAACCAGGTCTGCCGGCCCTTCGGATACCGGGGCGGCTTCGCCCTGATCAAGGTCACCGAGCGCACCCCGGCCAAACAGCGGAGCTTCGAGGAGTCCCAGCGGGAAATTGAGTTCAAACAGCGCCAGACCCAGGAGGAGGCCCTGCTGGCATCCCTGCTGGCTACCCTGAAGGAGAAGTACCCGGTAAAGATACACCAGGAGCTGCTGGCCAAGGCCGAAGCGGCCCCAATCGAGGAGAAATAAAATGAAAACCACCATTGCGGCCCTGGCCTTGGCCTTGCTGGCCCTGGCCGGCTGCCAGAAAAAGCAATCGCCTTCGGAGCCGGCCATCGCCCGGGTCAACCAGGCGGTGCTGGTCCAGCAGGACATCAACGACCTGTTGCCCGATGGCATGAGCAGCATCCCTCAGGCCCAGCGTGAAGAGTTCGTCAGGCGTTGGATCGACACCGAATTATTCTACCAGGAGGCCGTAAAAATGGGGCTGGACAAGGACCCCAAGGTCTCCAAGCAGATCAAGGATTTGCAGAAAGAGATTTTGGCCAACCAGTTCATCCAGAAGCAGATGGTGGATAAGGGCCGGGTGGATGAAGATGAAGCCAGGCGCTACTTCGAGACCCATCAGGACCAGTACCAGTCCGAGGTCCGTCTCAGCCAGATATTGACGGCCACCCCCGAGCAGGCCCAGCTGGTCATGGCGGCGCTTAGTGGCGGCGAGGATTTTGCCAAACTGGCCCGGGAGAAGTCGCTGGACCCCACCACCAGTGGACGGGGTGGCGATCTGGCGGCCTACCTTCGGCGGGGCAGCGGCCAGGTGCCGGTCGACTTCGAGGAGAAAATATTTTCCCTCAAGAAGGGCGAGTTCTCCCAGCCCATCCGGATGTCCGACGGATATCACATCATGAAGGTCACCGACATCCGGCCCTCGCCCCAGAAGGTCAAGTTCGAAGACGTCCGGGACGACCTGATCTACGGTCTGACCATGGTCCGGCAGCGGGATCGCTTTGAGACCATCAGCGACAGCCTGCGCCAGTCAGCCAAGGTGGAGAGCCATCCGGAGCTGATCAAATGACGACCACCATCCAGAGACGAAAGGAAGCTATGCGCATCTTCAAAACCTGTTTAGCCCTATTGCTGGCAGCCGGCGCCGTTCAGGCCGCCGACACCCTGGACGCGGTGATCGGACGGGTGGGCGACCAGCCCATCCTAAGAAGCGAGGTGGAGCGCCAAGTTCAGCTGTACCGGATGCAGGTACCCCAGGACCCCACCCCGGTTGACTCCCTGCGGAAGATGGCCCTGGAGCAGAAGATTGAAAGCTACCTGATGCTGGCCCAGGCCAAAAAGGAGTCCATCTCGGTCAAGGATTCGGAAATCGACGAGGTGCTTAACCAGCGGATAGCCGAGATGAAGTCCCAGTTCCCGGACGAGGAGAAGTTCAACGCCCAGCTCAGGGCCGAGAACACCACCGTGGCCCAGCTGAAGGCCAAGCACCGCGACGAAGTCCGCAACATGTTGGTCATCCAGCGGCTGATTGACCGGAACCTGCGCTCCAAGCTGACCCCGCCCACCACCAAGGAGCTGGAGTCATTCTTCGCCAGCCACCGGGATTCCCTGCCCGGAGAGCCGGAGAAGGTGGACCTGTCCCATATCCTGATCGCCCCCAAGCCCGGACAGAAGGCGGTGGCCGATGCCCGCCAGAGGATGATGCGGGTCCAGGAGCAACTGAGGCTTAAAAAACCCTTCGCCGAGGTGGCAAAGAGATTTTCCCAGGATCCGGGGTCCAAGGACAACGGCGGAGACCTGGGCTGGTTCGGCCGCAACCAGATGGTGCCGGAGTTCGAACAGGCGGCCTTTGCCCTGAAGCCGGGCCAAGTATCGGAGGTAATCACCACCCAGTTCGGCTTTCATATAATCAAGCTGCTGGAGAAGACCGAAGAGCGGGTGCATGCGGCCCATATACTAATCATGGTAGCCCCATCCGAGGCTGACGTGGCCAAGGCCCGCAAGACCGCCTCCGGCCTGCATCGCCGGGTGACCACCGATGGGGAGAACTTCAACAAGGTAGCCAAGACCTATTCCGACGACCCCGAAGCCAAGAATACTGACGGCCGTTTGATGGGCATCCCGGTGGAGGGATTTCCGGCCGAGATCAAGGACGAGTTGGCGGTGCTCAAGGAGGGAGAGGTCAAGATCGGAAGAGCGTCGTGTAGGGAAAGAGTGTAGATCTCGGTGGTC
>CALGNM010000187.1 GCA_937958665.1 uncultured bacterium
CGCCGCCCCCCGAGATCTACACTCTTTCCCTACACGACGCTCTTCCGATCTCTGGAGTCCCTCGGAAACATAGCCCAGCGGCATGGCCTGGAGGTGATTGAAGATGCCGCCCATGCCATCGGAGCCGAGTACCATGGCCGGATGATAGGCACTGTCAGTCATTTCACCGTTTTCAGCTTTCATGCGGTGAAGAACCTGACCACCGGAGAGGGCGGAGCCATCGCCACCGACGATGAGCAGGCGGCCGGCAACCTCAGAGCCATGGCCCTGCACGGCATGAACAAGGATGCTTGGAGGCGTTTCGCCCCGGGCGGCAAGTGGCAATACGACATCATCCTGCCGGGATACAAGTACAATATGATGGACCTCCAGGCGGCCCTGGGCATCCACCAGCTCGGGAAATTGGAAGCATTCATTGTCCGCCGGGGGGAGATCGCCCGGCAATATCGGGCCGGCTTGTCCGACCTGCCGGCCCTCAGGCTGCCGGACGAGGGCCAAGCCGGACGGCAAACCTGGCATCTCTATCCGATTCTGATAGATTTCGACCGGCTGAAAATAGATCGGGCCGGTTTCATCGATCTGCTGGCGGAACAGAACATCAGCGCCAATGTCCATTATCTGCCGGTACATCTATTCCATCATTACCGGGAGGTCTTGGGATACCGGCCTGGCGATTTCCCGGTGGCTGAAAGGCTATCTCGATGCGAGGTTACCTTGCCACTATATACCAGGCTGACCGACCATGATGTCGAGGACGTCATCGCCGCAGTCAGAAAAACTGTTATCCAAAATCTGAAATAGGGCATATGATGGGTGACTTTTTCGTTCACCAAAGCTCCTACATCGACCAGCCGGCCGAGATCGGCCCGGGGACAAAGATTTGGCATTTCTGCCATGTGTCCAAGGGGGCGAAGATAGGCCGTAATTGTTCGCTGGGGCAGAATGTGTACGTGGGGGGGCGGGTTCAGATAGGCGATAACTGCAAGATCCAAAACAATGTCTCACTTTACGACCTGGTCACCCTGGAAGACAACGTTTTTTGCGGGCCATCGATGGTATTCACCAACGATATGAACCCCCGGGCGGCCTTTCCCAAGGGAGGGAAATGGGTCCCCACCCTGGTCAAGGCCGGGGCCAGCTTGGGGGCCAACTGCACCATTGTCTGCGGCCACACTATCGGGCGCAGCGCCTTTGTGGCGGCCGGCTCAGTGGTCCGCTTCGATGTGCCGGACTTTGCCGTAGTGGCTGGTGTCCCGGCCAGGATCATCGGCTGGATGTGCGAATGCGGAGGAAGGCTGGACTTTCGGGAAAGTTCCGAATGCCATTGCCCGTCCTGCCATCGGCAATACCGCCAATCGGCCAAAGACCAGGTGGAGTTACTGCCATGACCGACCTGGACCGGATAGACCAAACTTTGCTAGATAAGCTGGATCCTTTGGGCATGGGCCTGATCATAGCCGGATTTCCCCGGCAGTGCCGGGAGGCAGCCGAGATAGCCAAGAAATCGGAGGCCTGGTTGCCGGTATCCCAGCCCCGCAACATCATAGTCTGCGGGATGGGTGGCTCGGCCATAGCCGGCGATATAGCGGCCTACTGGCTGGCGGACCGGGCTGGCTGCCCCATCCATGTCCACCGCAATTACGGTCTGCCGGGCTGGGCTGGACCTTCGGACCTGGTGATAGCCAGCAGTTATTCCGGTGAGACCGAGGAGACCCTATCGGCCTTCGATGAGGCGGTAAAGCGGCAGATCGGGCTGGCGGCCATCACCTCTGGAGGCACCTTGAAGAGCAAATGCCTGGCCCGCGGCTTTCCCCTGACCACCATACCTGGAGGCCTGCCGCCCCGGGGGGCATTGGGGTACTCCTTCTTCGCCTTGGCCGGTCTGTTGGAATCATCCGGGATATCGGACGGCGATGACCAGGCCTGGGATGAGACATAGATCGGAAGAGCACACGTCTGAACTCCATTCACCGAATACGATCTCGTAT
>CALGNM010000188.1 GCA_937958665.1 uncultured bacterium
ACCGAGATCTACACTCTTTCCCTACACGACGCTCTTCCGATCTCATCCTCCAGCTCCAGGCGCAGAGGCCCGTCCTGCCCATACCCGGCGATGTCGATGATGGAGCCCCGCAGGCTGAACTCCCCGATGCCTGATACCACCGGCTGGCGCTGGTAGCCGGAGTTTACCAGCCGGGCCAGCAGCTCGTCCCGATCGACCCTCAGGCCGACGGCCAGCTCCATCCTCCGGGCGGCAAACTCCGCTGGGGCCAAGGTCCGCTGGACCACGCTGCGGGCTGAGGCCAAGATCACCGTGGGGCGCCTGCCAGCCTGGGCCTGCAAGCATTCCATGCGACTGCCCACCAGCTCCACATCAGGCTCCCGCTGGTCGCCCGGCAGAATATCCCAAGCCGCCCACCAGCGGACCGGCTCCGGCCCCAGCAGAACCTCCAGGTTGTCCCGCTGCCGCTCGGCCTCCTCGTCGCTGGGAGTGATCCACAGGATGGCCCGGGGCCGCCGGGAGTACAGCCCGGCCAAAGCCAGGGCCTTGCCGGCCTCGCAAGGCCCGGTCAGGCCGAACAGCCGATGCCCCGATTCGTACAGTTGGCAAAGCTTCCGGAAGGATTGGCTCTGATTTAACCCCCCGATGAATTTGTCCCAGATCATGCTTGTGTTTTATTCTCGCTGCAATTATTAAGGAATAAACGCCAAAAGGCCAAGGCCCCGTGACGGCGGGGGGTCTTGGCTGCTTATCTTGTCCTATGGGCCGTTATTATACTATGATCGGGTATCTTTGTAAAGCGGCCCGATCGGTGGTGGCGTCCGGCTAAGCCCGGTTCAACCTTTTGACCTCCCGTGAGATCATGGCGGCAGTGACGGCCGCTGCGGTGAGATCGGCTATTGGGCCGGCCAGCCACACCCCGTCAATCTTAAATATCGGCGGCAGTATCAGCACCATGGGAATCAATATGATCACCTGCCTCAGCAGGTTCAGGAACATGGCTATCTTTGCCTTGCCGATGGCCTGAAAAAAGTTCCCCCCCACCACCTGGGACCCCACCACCGGGAAGGCGGCCAGCAGTATCCTCATGCCCCGGGTCCCGATTTCCAGCAGACCGGGATCGCTGTTGTTGAACAGGGTGATGATGGCCCCGGGGAACAGCTCCACCGCCAGCCATCCGGCGGTGGTGATGGCAGTAGCCGAGACAACGGCCAGTTTGAGGGCCCGCTTGACCCGGCCGAACTGCCGGGCCCCATAGTTGAACCCGACGATGGGCTGGGAGGCCATGTTGATGGCGATGACGCAGAACACCACCATCATGGCCACGCTGTTGATTATCCCCATGGCCCCCACCGCCAGGTCGCCTCCGTATTTGATGAGCTGGATGTTAAACAGCGCGTTGATGACGCTGCCGGAAAGCTGCATGGCGAAGGGGGCCATCCCAATCGAAAATATGCCCAGAACAATTCTCTTATCCGGGTGCAGGTTGGCGGCGCGTATTTTTAACCCGGGTCGGCTTCCGGTGAAATGCCTGAACACCCAGATGCTGGTCAGGGCCATGGATATGACGGTGGCCACCGCCGCCCCGGCCACCCCCATCCGGAAGACGAAGATGAACAGCGGATCCAGCAGGATGTTGGCCAGGGCCCCGATCACCATGGTATACATGGCCACCTTGGCGTGTCCCTCCGCCCGGATCAGGTTGTTCATGCCGAAGCCCAAGCCCTGAAAAACATTGCCCAGCAGGATGATGGTGATGTACTGCCGGGCATAGCCCAGGGTCTCCGGCCCGGCCCCGAACATGGACAGCACCCGGTCCCTGGCCAGCAGTCCCAGGACGGTCACGGCCAGGGAGATGACGGCCAGCAGGGTGAAGGCGTTGCCCAGTATCCGTTCGGCCTCCGGCTTGTTCTGCTGGCCCAGGCGGATGGACACCAGGGAAGCCGCCCCCATGCCCACCAGCATCCCGAAGGCCATGCAGACAATCATGATGGGAAAGGTGACCGACAGGCCGGACAGCGCCAAAGCCCCCACCCCCCGGCCGATGTAGATCCGGTCCACGATATTATAAAGTGTGTTGGCCATCACCCCGACAATGGCCGGCAAAAAATATTTCCACAGCAATCGGCCTACCGGGGCTTGCCCCAATTCCCGGGTGCGGTCCAATGGGTTCTCCTGATGAAATTTTGATTGACTCACACGGCCTGACAATTGTTACATTTGTTGCACAATTGTCACATGTTTATAAAAAGAAAAAGCGCGGGCAGTTAAACCCGCAACATGGATGGTATTATAACCGAAATATTATTGTTATTCAAGACAAGCAAAAAGCAACAATACATTCTTTAGCTAACCTTCGACTGAGGTGAGCTCAATATTTCTCTATCCACTCTATGGCCCGGACCAGTTCAAAGTCCGCATCACCCGGCAGGGCATGCCCCACCCCGGAGAAGAAATTGAAGCTGGCGGTTATTCCGGCCTGGGTGAACTGTTTTACCGCCAGGATATTGTTATTGATCCTCTCCTCCGGCTCCAACTCTCCCATCAGCACGTAGAATTTCATTTTATTCTTTGCCGCCCCGGCCAGCAGGGGCTCCAGCTCCGGGCCGTAGCCCGGCCCGATGGGGATGGCCCCGATGAAGATATCGGGGTGCTTCAGGCCCAGGTAGTAGCTGTAGTATCCCCCTTGGGAGAACCCGGCGATGATCATCCGCTTTTCGTCTGTATTATATTTGGCTTTGAGAGATCGGAAGAGCGTCGTGTAGGGAAAGAGTGTAGATCTCGGTG
>CALGNM010000189.1 GCA_937958665.1 uncultured bacterium
ACCGAGATCTACACTCTTTCCCTACACGACGCTCTTCCGATCTAAGCGGTACACCCCCTGGATGGTCTCCAGCCGGCCGGAGAGGAACAGCAGGTTCTGCTGCATCCTGACATTGAGGTTGTCTATCTTCAGCTCGATATCGGCGTCGGCGTTTCTGAGCCAGATCCCCTGGCTTCCGGTGACCGACAGGTTCAGATCCAGCGGCTTGGCCTGCTTCTCGGGAGGGGGCGGCGGTTCAGCCGGAGCGAAGGGAATTGTAATCAGGGCCGAATTGGCAAACACCTGCCCGGTTATCTTGGGGCTGTCCATCTTGCCGCCGATCTCAATCCGGGCGTTGACGTTGGCCTCGATGAAAGGGATATTCCGGACCGGGGCCCGGTCCACCTCGATCAGAAAGTACATCGAGGTGGGCAGGAACTGGGTCAGGATGATCTCCCCCCGCTTGATTTCCACCCTCCCCTGGTTCTCGGTGGCGGCGGTGATGTTGTCGATCACCAGGCTGTCGGCATTGAAATGGGCCGCCGCCTGCACCCGGTGCAGATACATCCCCAGTGGCCTCAGCACCATCTTGGCATTGGCGATTGACATCTGGCCGTTCATCAGCGGCTTGAAAGGTGTCCCCGACAACCTGACGTTGAGGTCGACCCGGCCCTCGTAGACGCTCAGCAGTTCCGCCATGGGGAAGAAGGCCCAGGTGCCGATGTCCCTCAGCACGATGTCCCCTGACATCGGCTTGTCCAGCCGACGTCCGGCCTCCGGCCCCACCCCCAGATCCAAGGGTACGCTGAGGGTGATTTCTGATAGCTGACCGAACCTGGTTATGGCCAGCCGGCGGAGCTCGGCCTGCCGGTCTCGGTATTCAAGGTCGATGGTTAAATTATCGGCCACAAACTGTTCAAAGCGGACGTTGTTCAGGCTGAAACGGGAGGATAGCTCCGGGCGATCCAGGCTGCCGGATAGGTTAAGTCTGAAGTCCAGTTGCCCATGAACCGTCTTGTTTAGGTCAACAAGCTCCACAATCCGGCGGCTATCGATCCCGTCCCCCAAGGCCTTCAGTCCGATGCTCCGGTCTTTGTGGTAGAACCCCTCCAATTCCAAGCTACCCCGGCCCAGAATCAGCTTGGTAGATCGGAAGAGCGTCGTGTAGGGAAAGAGTGTAGATCTCGGTGGT
>CALGNM010000190.1 GCA_937958665.1 uncultured bacterium
CAAAAGACAGGCCTAATGTCGATTAATTACAATTAATGTCAATATATATGCAGGAGGCTACATGACCAAGCTGGTAGAATGCGTCCCCAATTTTTCCGAGGGCCGCGACCGCAAGATCATCGATGCCATCGCCGATGCCGTCAGATCGGTTAATGATGTCAAACTGTTGGATGTCGATCCCGGAGCAGATACCAACCGAACGGTCTATACCTTCGTGGGAACGCAGGAGGGAGTCAAGGAAGCAGCTTTTCAGGCCGCTAAAAAGGCCCACGAGCTGATAGACATGTCCAAGCACAGCGGGGCCCATCCCCGGATGGGGGCCATGGACGTCTGCCCCTTCGTGCCGGTGTCCGGCGTAAGCATGGACGAGTGCGTGCAGATCGCCCGGGAGGTGGGCAAGCGGCTGGGCGAGGAACTGGACATCCCGGTCTATCTCTATGAATTCGCGGCTACCTCGCCCGAGCGCCAGTCTTTGGCCGATATACGAGCCGGCGAGTACGAGGCGTTGGAAGAAAAACTGAGGGACCCCAAATGGAAGCCCGATTTCGGCCCGGCCAAGTTCAAGCAAAAGTGGGGGGCCAGCGTAGTGGGAGCGAGGGAGTTCCTGATCGCCTACAACGTCAACCTCAACACCAGGGACAAGAAACTAGCCAATGAGATCGCCCTCAACATTCGCGAGGGCGGGCGGGCCAAGAAGGACGCCGCCGGCAAACTGGTCAAGGACGATAAGGGCAACACCGTCAAGGTGCCGGGCAGGCTCAAGGCGGTGCGGGCCATCGGCTGGTATATCGACCAGTACCGCCAGGCCCAGGTATCAATCAACCTGATCAATTACAACACCACCCCGCTGCACGTGGTGTTTGAAACCTGCCGGGAGGAGGCCGAGAAACTGGGCCTGATCGTCACCGGCTCGGAGCTGGTGGGTCTGGTCCCACTGAAGCCTATGTTGGACGCCGGAAGGTTCTATCTCAAGAAACAGGGGAAATCCGCCGGCGTGCCGGAGAAGGAACTGGTGGAGATCGCCGTCCGTTCCTTGGGGCTGGACCAGTTGTCTGACTTCGATCCGGCCAAGAAGATCGTGGAATACAACTTCCTCAAGCCCGCCCCGCTGATGTCAATGACCGCCAAGGATTTCGTGGATGAGGTCTCGTCCGAGTCCCCGGCCCCGGGCGGCGGGTCGGTGGCGGCCTTGGCCGGCAGCCTGTGCGCGGCTCTTTCGGCCATGGTGGCCAACCTGACGGTTGGCAAGCCGGGCTACGAAAAGGTCTGGCCGGAGATGTCCGACCTGGCCGAGAAAGGACAGTCCATTAAGGACCGGCTGGTCAAGGCGGTGGACGATGACACCAACGCCTTCAACGACCTGATGGAGGCGATGCGGCTGCCCAAGGCCACTCCGGAGCAGAAGGCCGTCCGGGAAAAGGCCATGGAAGAGGGCTACAAGAAGGCCGCGGCCGTTCCCCTTCAGACCGCCAAGGCCTGCCTGGAAGCCATGGAGATCTCCCTGACCGCCGCCCAGAAGGGCAACGCCAACTCGGCCTCGGACGCCGGAGTGGCCGCCCTGATGGCCCGGGCCGGGGTGGAGGGGGCGGTGCTGAACGTGTTGATTAATCTGGGTTCCATCAAGGACCAGGAGTTCCGGAAACGCCATGTGTCTGAATGCCATGAACTTAACAGCAGGGCTGCCCAGCTTTGCCAGGCGGTCCAGGATGCTGTGATGAAAAACATAACAATATAATTGTAATTTCCCTGCGGTTGTTATATAATTGCTATATCTATAGTTGGCTGATGCGATTGAAAGATGGCGGAAATTAACCGGTTGAAAGAGCAGGCCCGCAGCTTTTATCAGAAGGCGGAGTGGGAGAAGGCCCGGAGGGCGGTGGAGCAGATTCTGTCCATTGAGTTGGACAGTCCGGAGTTCAGCCTGACCTTGGGCAACATCTATCTCCAACTGGGGGATGATCGCCAGGGCCTGGATTTGCTGGAAAAGGCGCTGCGGTTGTCCGAAAAGTTCCGGGACTTTGGCCGGGTGATTGCCTCGGGCAAGCGGATATTGTCTATTGACAAGGATAGGATAGAGTTATATAATAAGATTGCCGAAGGGTACCTGGCACTTGGCCT
This sequence comes from uncultured bacterium, assembly GCA_937958665.1. Classification (GTDB taxonomy): domain Bacteria; phylum Edwardsbacteria; class AC1; order AC1; family EtOH8; genus CALGNM01. The sequence goes on from CALGNM010000190.1 coordinate 2,119, forward strand.
AAAGAGCGGGGCAATCCGGGAATGGCTCCGCTATGCCGACCAGTTGAAAATCCGCTCCGACTTCACCGCTTTGGCGGCGGTTTACCAGCGGATCAGCGAGGCCTTGCCGGAGAATCCTGCCCTGCGGGAAAGCTATCAAAGAATCCGTCAATTGACCGACCTGGCGGTGGCCGATAACTCCGAGAACGCCCCCGAGCCGGCTGACATCGTGCCCTACCGCCGCTTGGTTGACGTGGCCCTTAAAATGGGCCAGGCCAAGAAGATTGTCGAAACCCAGCTGAGCTACGCCCGGGTGCTGACACGAAAAGGGTTCCACCGGAAGGCCCGGTCGGTCTACCAGAAGATACTGGAGCGGGACCCCAGCAACGAGGAGGCCCTGGCCAAGGTTTTATCCTCCTCCGGGGAGGGTGCCTGGGACGACAAAAAGCTACAGTCCGACCTGCAGGAGGCCTGCAAGGCATTTCAGGAAAAGGTATGGGATCGGGTAGATGAAGCCTATGAGCCTTATTTCGACTTGGGGCTTCTTTTCCGCCAAGAGTTTCTGAAGGACGAGGCCATCATGGAGTTCCAGGGCTCCATCAAGGGGGGCAGCCGGCAGCTGAAGGGATTCGAGATGTTGGCGGTTTAGATCGGAAGAGCGTCGTATAGGGAAAGAGTGTAGATCTCGGTGGTCGCC
>CALGNM010000191.1 GCA_937958665.1 uncultured bacterium
GATCGTATTCGGTGACTGGAGTTCAGACGTGTGCTCTTCCGATCTGGGCCGAGATGGGAGCGTTGTAGGCGTAGGGCCCCTCGTCCCACATCCAGCCGTAGCCGAAGCTGGTGGTGTCGAAGTAGCCGGGGTCGGCCACCAGGTCGCCGGCCACCCGCTTGAGCCCGGAGGCCCTTAAGCGGAAGGCCAGGGCTTCCAGGTCGGACTTCTTGAGGTCGGGGTTGCCGTAGCCCTTGAGGTAGAGGTTGCCCTTCAGCACCCCCTTGGACATCTGCAGGGTATCCCCGCAGACCGCGGTCCGAAATCGGTGGTGCAGGCCGAAGGCCTTCAGGGCGGCGGCGGTGACGAACAGCTTGTTGACCGAGGCCGGGATCAGCAGGGACTCATGGTTCCGGGCGTAAACCTGCCTCCCCGATTCCAGCTCGATGATGTAGGCCCCCAGGTTGGCCCCCTCCAGCAAGCTGTCGGCCAGCAGGGAATCGGCCTGCTGGCGGAAGCTCTGCAGCCTGATGATAGAGCTGTCGGCCGGCAGGGCCGGAGACAATGGTTCCCGGGCCGCCCGCTCCCCGCCCCCGGTGGCGCAGCCCAGACCCAGCAGCAAAGCCGCCAGCAGCCAGGCTCCCGGAATCCTAATCTTCATCTCTTCCCTCCCCGTTAATCGCTGCCCGGGACCTGGCCAGCCAGCTCCGGGCCCCCATCCGCTCGAAGGCGGCGGCGGCCCTTTCCAAAAGCTCCCGCGACCTCCGGACCTCCCCGCCGGCCTGCAGCAATCGGGCCAGATGGTATTCGGCCCGGGCCGCCTCCGGCAGATAGCCGCACTGCCCAAACAGCTCCTGGGCACGGGCCAAACCCTCTTCGGCCTGGCTGATCAGACCCTGGGCGGCATCGACCCGGGCCAGCAACAGCAGGGCCTCCGCCAGGCCGGCCGGGCCCCGCTGGGGATCGGCCAGCTGCCGGGCCTGCTCGGCCAGACCCCGGGCCTCTTCCAATCGGCCCGGACCATGCTCGGCCAGGTTCAGCTCGCCCAGAGACAGCCGGGCCCGGCGCAAACCCTCGCGGTCTCCGGCCTTCCGGGCCAGCTCCTCGGCCTGTGACAGATGACGGCGGGCTCCGTCCTGGTCCCCCTGCTCCAGCAGCGCCCGGCCAATCCCCACCAGGCTCAAGGCCTGGCCCCGCAGGTCGGCCAGCTCCCGGCCCATCTCCAGGGCCCGGCCGAAATCCTCCCGGGCCAGTTCAAGATCGCCCATCCCCAACCGGACTAGGCCCAGGTTGTTGCAGGCTCCCGACTGACCCTTGCGGTCCTTGAGCTCCCGCCACAGACCCAGAGAGGCCTCCAGGTGCTCCAAGGCCTGATGGTATTCGCCCATCCGGCCGTGGAGGTGTCCCAGGTTGATCAGGATGGTGGCCTGGCCGCGGCGGCTGCCGATCTCCCGGAAGATCTCCAGGGTCTGCCGATAGCTCTCCAGCGCCTCCCGGCCCTGGCCCATGGTGCCCCGGGCGGTGGCGATATTGGCCAGACAGTTGGCCTGGCCCTGCCGGTCCCCAATCTCCCGCTTGATGGCCAACGCCGGCTGGAAATACTCCAGGGCCTCTCCGGGCCGGCCGCCCAGATTGTGGATGAAGCCGATGTTGATCATGGTGTCGGCCTGGCTGTCCCGGTCGCCCACCTGCCGGTACAGCTCCAGGGCCAGCGCGTAGTCCTCCAGGGCCGGCCCGAAATCCCCCCGGCTGTGCCGGATGAAGCCCAGATTGTTATGGGAGACGGCCTGTCCCTGAAGGTCCCCGGTCTGCCGCTTGATCTCCAGGGAGCGCCGGAAAAATTCCAAGGCCTGGTCGTATTCGCCCCGGTTGGTCAAGACGAACCCGATGTTGTTGAAGCTGGCCGCTTGGCCGCGGCGGTCCCCCAGCTCCTGGTAGATGGCCAGCGATCCCTGGGCCGTCCGCATCATCTCATCGTACTGTCCGGTGGCGCTGTAGGTCTCGCTGAGCCCCATCAGGCAGTCGGCCTCCGACTTGCGGTCCTTCAGCCGGACGGCCAGCCACAGGCCCCGACCCAGGTCCTGCAGGGCCTGGTCGTTCCGGCCGACCAGCCCCAGCACCCCGGCCCGCTGCTGCAGGACGTGCACCACCCTCAGATGGTCAGGCCTGGCCCGGCGGTCGGCAATATTCATAGAACATAAACTCTGGCCGCTACACCAGGTACTTGTCAGAGGCCCCGGACTCGAATTTCTCCACCTCCGAGCGGCGGTTCTCGAACCCGGCCTTGCCCATCAGCCCGTAAGCGTAGCGCTTGCCCTCCTCCACCCCCGGCTGGTCCATGGGATTGACTCCGAACAGCCCTCCGGCGTAGGCGGTGGCGGTCTCCAGCATAAAGACCAGCTGGCCCACCGTGTTGGCGTTGACCCTGGGCAGCACCAATTTGCAGTTGGGCCGGCCGTTCTTGGCCAGGGCCATGGCGGTGGCCCGGGCCTCGGCCGAGAGCAGCTCGCCGAAGCGGTGGCCGCCCAGGTAGGAGAGCTCGGGAATGCCGGGATAGGCCTTGGGGATGGGCACCTCGGCCCGGAACTCCTCCACCGTCAGGAAGGTGACCACCTTGTCATGCGGCCCCTCGATGTACAGCTGGAGCTGGGAGTGCTGGTCGGTGGCCCCCAGGGCCTTGACCGGGGTGGGGCCCACCTCCACCACCTGCCCCTTGAGGTTGACCCGCTTGCCCAGGCTCTCGGCCCACAGCTGGCGGAACCAGTCGGCCAAGGGATAGAGGCCGTCGCAGTAGGGCATCATCACGCTGATGCGGCGCCCCTTCTGGTAGAATAGGTACTGGGTCAGGGCGTAGAGCCGGGCCGGGTTCTTCCAGATCGGAAGAGCGTCGTGTAGGGAAAGAGTGTAGATATCGGTGGACGCCGTA
>CALGNM010000192.1 GCA_937958665.1 uncultured bacterium
GATCGTATTCGGTGACTGGAGTTCAGACGTGTGCTCTTCCGATCTGCCGGCCCCCCAGGAGACGTAATCCCTGACATAGCCCGGGGCCTCCGGGTTCTGGGGCCGGCTGCGCTGGGCCAGCCCCACCGCGTACTCCACCACCGGGTCAGCCACCGGCACCCGGCGCACCAGCTGCTGCAGCTCAGTTATCTGCCTTCCCTCCAGGACCGGCCGGATGTCGGCCCGGTAGGCCGAGGTGGTGGTCCGGACGATCTCCATCTCCTCGGCCAGGGTCGGGTAATCCACCAGGACGTTGAACATGAAGCGGTCCAGCTGGGCCTCGGGCAGGGGGTAGGTGCCCTCCTGTTCGATGGGGTTCTGGGTGGCCAGCACGAAGAAGGGCTCGTCCAGCCGGTAGGTGTTGCCGCCGGCGGTCACCTTGCGCTCCTGCATGGCCTGGAGCAGGGCGGCCTGGGTCTTGGGCGGGGTGCGGTTGATCTCGTCGGCCAGCACCACGTTGGCGAACAGCGGGCCCTGGACGAACTTGAAGAACCTCTTCCGGCTTCCGGCCTCCTCCTCGATGATGTCGGTGCCGGTGATGTCCGACGGCATCAGGTCCGGGGTGAACTGGATCCGGTTGAAGCTCAAGGACAGGCAGCGGGCCAGGGTGTTGATGATCAGGGTCTTGGCCAGGCCGGGCACCCCCACCAGCAGCACATGGCCGTTGGTCAGCAGGGCGGTCAGCAGCTGGTCCAGCACCTCCTGCTGGCCGATGATCACCTTGGCCAGCTCGCTTTTGAGGTCCCGGCGGGCCTGGTTGAGCTGTTCGATTATCTGCAGGTCTCCCGATTCCTTCTTCAAGGCGGCGGCTCCGTAAAGTTTCGGCCTCAAGTCTAACAGATAAGGCCGGGCCAAGTCAACGGAAATGTTGGCGACGGCCGGCCATTTGTTTCTTGACATCATCCTTTTGATATGTTATTTTAAGAAGATACGGCCGGGGCTCCGGGCCCCGTTTCTTCCAAAACAGCCAAGGAGCATATAGGGAATGTCACCCATCAGCGACTTCTTCCTGCTCTCCAAGGACCAGATCCTGCAGAAGGCCGAGAAGCTCAGGAGCGAGGGCAAGCATGCCAAGGCCGCCGAGCTGCTGGCCTCGGGCATCAAGAAGACGGCCGAGGACTACGAACTGCTGATCGCCCTGGCCGCCGCCCACCTGGCCGACCGGCGGGGCCGGGATGCGGTGCTGGCCCTCAAGGACGCGGTGGCGGTGGCCCCGGCCAAGAGCGGCGACATCATGGAACTGGCCGAGCGGTTCTACTACACCGAGGGCCAGCTGCCGGAGATGGGCGACCTGGCCTTCGAGATGAACCTGGCCCGCCGCAACTTCGACCCGGCGGTCAAGATCGCCAAGAACATGTCGGACCGGGACACCGAGATCATGCTGACCCGGCTCAACAAGCTCAAGGAGTCCCTGGACCATTACCAGGGTCCGGCCAAGCCGGCCGGGGTGCTGGCCCGGGAGATGACCACCTATTACGGGGTGGCCCTATTGACCGAGCGCCGGGGCCAGGCCCCCCAGGCCCTGGCCGTGCTGGACTCCATAATAAACCGCTGCCCGGATGAGGGCGATAACGTGCTGGCCGCCGCCGCCAAGCTGGCCTCCTATCACCCCGGCGACAGCGACGTGATGCTGCTGCACGGCGACCTCCTTTTGAAGCTGGGCAAGCGGGACCGGGCCATGGAGCTCTATGTGGAGGCAGCCAAGGGCGGGGCGGCCGACCGGGTGGCCAACAAGCTGGAGAGCGCCCTGCAGTCCGACCCTGGCAACCTGGGGATGATGACCCTGCTGTCGCGGCTGTCCCTGCAGAGGAAGGACCCGGCCCGGGCCCTGGGGCTGATCAAGCGGCTGATCGAACTGGACCGCTCCCGGATGGAGGAGTGGATCAACGACCTGCGGGAGGTGGTCAAGCTGGATCCCCGGCTGGCCGAGGCCCACCTGCTGCTGGGGGACGCTTCACTGGAGGCCGACAAGCTGGACCTGGCCATGGCCGGCTATGCCCAGGTGGCCGAGCTGGAGCCGGGCCGGCTGGAGGAGGTCCTGGAACGCTACCAGAGGGTGCTGGAGCGATCGCCGGGCAACTTCGAGGCGGCCGCCAGGATCATCGACGCCTACATCGCGGCCGGCCAGGCCGAGCGGGCCCTGGACTCCCTGCGCCGGATGGTGGCCAAGGACCCGGCCCTGGTGGACCTGGCCCAGGAGAAGCTGGAGGCCATCCTCAGGTCCGGGCTGGAACAGCCTTCGGCCCTGGAATTCCTGGCCCAGTGCTATCGGCTCAGGAACAAGAGGAGCGAGGCGGCCGCCATCCTCAGATATCTGGCTGGGCTGGGGGGCGGAACCGATGGGCCGGCCCTGGCGGAGCTGCAGCAGCTGGCGGGCCAGGACCCGACAGACCTGAGGACCATGATCATTCTGCTGGAAACGCTTATCGAGCAGGGGCGCCTCTCCGATTCCGCCCGGCTGGGGGGGGAGCTGGCCAGGAGGCACCCGGCCAGCTGGCCCGAGTACCTGCCGGCCCTGGAGCGGGCCTCCCATCAGGGCGGTGCGGAATACAACGCCGGGCTGGCCGGCATCTGTCAGGCGCTGAACCAGGCTGAACAGTCCCATCCGGCCATCGACCTGGTGCAGGCCTGGGCCCTGGCCGAGTCGGGCCAAGCCCAGCCGGCGGCCGACCTGCTGGCCCGGCTGTCCCGCGACCCCCAGGCCGGGCCGGCGGCCAGCCGGACCTTGGAGGAGCTGGCCGGGAAACACGGGGAGGCCGCCCCGTTGCAGTTGGCCCTGGCCGACCTGAACCAGGAGCGGGGCGAACTGGACGCCATGGCCCGGGCCCTACTGGCCGCCGTTCGGGCTGACCGGGGGGTGGCCATCGCGGCCACCGGCAAGCTGAACCAGCTGCTGGAGCAGAGCCCCGAAAATCCGGACCTTCAGATGCTGCAGATGGAGCTGCTGTACCAGGAGAGGCTCTACGACAAGGCGCTTCAGAAGGCCGGGGAGATAATCGCCCGCTGGCCGGACGCCAAGGGGGCCCGGGCCCAGCTGAGGCAGGGCCAGGTGTTGCTGGAGAAGGGGGAGCTGACCAAGGCAGCCGGCAGCCTGATGAAGGCCGCCGACCTGGACGATACTCTGGCCCCGGAGGCGGCCGGCTCTTTGAACCGGGTGCTGGAGATAGACCAATCCAGCCTGCCCGGGCACTATGCCCTGGCCCGGGTGCTGATCCGGCAGGGGCTGTTCGACCAGGCCATCGATGAACTGATGCTGGTGGCCCAGAAGGATCCCCGGCTGTCCCCCAATATCGCCCAGGACCTGAAGAATATCCAAAAGCTGGTTCCGGCCAACGCCAAGGCCCTGCTGGCGGAAGCCGGCATCGACCTGAACCTGGGGCAGCCCGATCAGGCTCTGTCCGCCCTGGCCCAGCTGATGGAGATCTCTCCGGAGAGCTTTCCCCAGGCCGAGGAGCTCTACCAGAAATTGCTGGCCGCCCATCCCGGCGACCACCGGATCGAACTGGGACTGGCCCGGGCCTACATCCTGGGCGGAGAAGTCGACAAGGCCGGCCAGCTGATCGGCCCGGCGGCCGAGGCCGATCCCTCGCTGCAGGAACAGGCCATCAGCCTGCTGAGGCTGGCCCAGCAGAGGGCTCCCGCCAACCGGTCCGTCCCCCTGATGCTAGCCCGGGTCTACCGCCGGCGGGGAGACCATGAACATAGCCTGGCCCTGCTGAAAGGGGCCATCGAGGACCCGGAGCTGGCCGAGGCCGCCGCCGGGGAGCTGCAGGAGCTGATCGCCGGGAAACCGGACGCCATAACGGCCCGTTACCTGCTGGCCGATCTGTTCCGCCGCAACCGCCAGCCCGAGGCCGAGGTCCGGGAATACCAGGCCATCTATAAGTCCGCTCCGGACGAGGGGGAAAACATCATGGCCCGTCTGGAGGAAACCCTGGCCCAGAGCCCGGACCTGGTGGCTGGGGTGATCCTTCGGGCCCGGATCCAGGCCGAGCTGGGCAGACATTCCGAAGCGGTGGCCGGGTACTTAAGGGCCTGCGAACTGGACAACGCCTTCCGGCCGGCGGCGGCAGCCGAGATAGAGAAGATGCTGGCCGCCGCCCCAGCCCGGCCGGAAATTACGGAGGCCCTGGGCACCATCTATTTCGAGATGGGAAAATTCTCCCAAGCCAGGGACCTGCTGGCCCGGGCGGCCGCCGAACTGGCCGATCCGGAGCGGAGGATGCGGGCCCTGTTCTTCCTGGCCGAATCCCACCTGGCCCTGCGGGACGAGGCCGCCGCCGACCAGGCCATGGACCAGGTCCGGGGGATGATGCCGGATGCCAACGACGTCTACAAGGCCCTGCGCCGTTTTGCCTCCCGCCGCCTTCAGGTGGAGATCGACAAGGCCTACCAGGCCCTGCAGGAGGCCCCCGACGACCAGTACCGCAAGCTGGAGCTGGCCGCCAAGCTGATCATGGTTCAGAAACACGATGCCGCCATCAATCTGCTGGGCTTTAAGCCGCTGGATGAGGAGACGGCCGGCCGTCGGCTGCTGCTGTTGGCCCGGGCCTTCTGGGGGCGGAGGGAGGCGGTTGCCGCCATGGAGCTCCTGAGGCAGGTGCCGCTGGAGGGCCATCCCTTCAGCCGGTTTCAGCTGGAGGCCTGCTACCTGCTGGGGCAGTGCTACGAGTCGCTGGGCAACTATGCCGGGGCGGCGGCCGCCTACCGCAGGGTCTACATGGACCAGACCGACTTCCGGGATGTCCGGGCCCGGATGGAGTGGAGCGCCGAACGGGCGGTGTTGAAGGAACTGGAGCACCGGGGCACCATGCTGGAGGCTTCCGCCTGAATTGGCCGGAACCGTGACAGACGGCGGCTGGCGGAAGGGCAGGTCGCTGGCCGTCCGGAAAAGCGGGCTCTGGATCCAGCATCGCCCGGATCCCCGGGGCTACCACCCATTTGAGGTGGCTCGCCGCAAGGCCGTCATTCTTAGCCTGATGGGCCGGTGGGATGAGGCCGATGCCTTGTTACAACGCAACTTGGAGCTGGCGCCAGCGGGCGGGTTGAGTTGGCACCAGGCCCGGAGCCTGATCGACATCGGAGGGCTGATGTTCAAGCGGGGGGACTATCCCCAGGCTCTGGACCTGTGCCGTCGGGCGTTGGACCTTTCTCAGGAGCTGGACGATCCGGGGCTGATCGGAGACAGCCTGAACAACCTGGGCAACGCCTGCTACAACCTGGGTGATTACGAGCAGGCCGAACAATGCTTCGGCCGTCGTCTGGCACTGGCCGAGGAGCAGGGCTATTTGCAGGGGCTGGGGGAGGCCCTCAACAACCTGGGGACTCTGTACGCCGATCGGGGGAAGTACCGGGAGGCCATGGAGTGTTACCGAAGGAAGCTGGAGATCGCCAGCCAACTGGGGGATAAGCAGGGGGAGGGTTTGGCTTGGGGCAATGTGGCCATGGTCCATTATTATTTGGGCGAGTTTGCCCAGGTGGAGGAGAACCTCCAGAGGCAGATGGCCCTGGCCCGCTCCATCGGCGACCTGCAGATGATGGCCCTGGCCTCCGGCAACCTGGGGATACTCTATATGGACCTGGGCGATTACGGGCAATCGTTGGAGTTCAGCCGGCGCAAGCTGGCCATCTGCCAGACGCTGGGGGCCAAGGCCGGGATCAACGAAGCCCTGTCAAACATCGGCACCGTCCACTACCACCTTGGGGAATATGGGGAAGCCCTGGAATACCTGGAGAAGGAGAGGAATTACAACCTGGAGCTGGGAGACCGGCTGGGGGTGGCCCTTTCCAATCTCACCATTGGCAACATCCACAAGGAGCGGGACCAGATCGACCTGGCCGCCCGGCTGTACCAAGAGGCTTTGGCCGTCCTGGAGGAGCTGGGGGTGAAGCACTACTGCTCAGAGCTTCTGCTGAACCAGGCCGAACTGTCCCTGCTGGGAGATGATTGTCCAGGGGCCGAGCGCCTAGCGGCCAAATCTCTGGAATACGCCCGGGAGGTGGGCCGGAAGGATGTGGCTTTCCAGGCCCAGGTGATGCTGGCCGGCCTGACGGCCGGCCGTGATTTGCGGTCGGGGAGGGAACAACTGAACGCCCTGCTGGCCGCCGCCGGGTCGGATGAGGAGCGGGCCTTGGCCAACTTCGCCCTGTACCGGGCCACCGCCGACCCCGCCGGACGGGACAGGGCGCTGGGGCTCTACCGGGAACTATACCGGAAGACCAATCGGAAATACTACCGGGACCAGATCGATAAACTGAATGAAGGGGAAAGATGAAGACCTATCTGGGAAAGCTGTTCTTCAAATGGCGCAGCTATACCCCCATCCCATTGCTGCTGGCCACTCTGGTACTGGCCCGGCCCACCCGGTGGTCGTTGCTGGGGGGGATGGCGGTGGCCTTCCTGGGCGAATTCATCAGGATCTGGTCGGTGGCCTACGCCGGCGGCGCCACCCGGACCCTGGAGCCGGGGGTGGGGAGGTTGATTACCGGGGGCCCGTTCTCCTACGTCCGCAACCCCCTCTATGTGGGAAACTTCCTGCTGAGCTTGGGCATCTGCCTGGCGGCCTGGCCCTGGATGCCATGGATGGCGCTGGTCTTCATCGCCGCCTTCGCCCTGCAGTACGGTTTCATAGTGGCGGTGGAGGAGGACACCATCAGGCAGAGCCTGGGCGAGGAATACCAGAGATATTACCGGGCGGTGCCCCGCTGGCTGCCCAGATTGCGGCCCTATTCCGAGCGCTATCCGGAGAGGGGGGATTTTCGGGCCGGTCTGCGTTCCGACCGGAGATCGGAAGAGCGTCGTGTAGGGAAAGAGTGTAGATCTCGGTGG
>CALGNM010000193.1 GCA_937958665.1 uncultured bacterium
CCGATGCTCTTCCGATCTCATCTCCGCCCAGAGGATGGCCGATATTCTGAATGGCCTGGAGCTGGAGGCCGAAGTCGTCGGGTCCGAGATCAGGGTGAGGGTCCCCAGCTTTCGGAGGGACCTGGAGCGGGAGGTGGACCTGATCGAGGAGGTGGGACGGATATACGGCTACGATAACCTGCCTGATGACGGTTTGGCCCCCTGGGCCGTGCCGGCGGTCAAGCGATCAAAGGACCTGTTCCTGTCCGGGATCGGGCGGGCCCTGGCCGGGCTGGGCTTCTGCGAGCACTACGGACTGACCCTGACCGACCCCGCCCAGCTGGGCGAGCTGGATCTGTCGCCGATGCTTCCCTCCCTGCCGGCGGTGGAGCTGGTCAATCCCCTGTCCTCAGATCTGGCGGCCCTGCGTCCCAGCCTGCTGCCGGGCCTGCTGGAGGCGGCCCGGAGAAACCTGAACAACGGGATCGTCAGCGTCAGGCTGTTCGAGGCCGGTAAGGTGTTTCAGCCCGGCCCGGATGCCCCCAATGAGAGCCTTCGCCTGGCGGTGCTGGCCGCCGGGCCAGCCCAGCCTCAGGGCTGGGATGCCCCGGCCCGTCAGGCCGACTTCTTCGATGTAAAAGGGGTGGCCGGGTTCATAGCCGAGTGGGCTGGAACCGGGCCGTGCGAGTTCGCACCGGCGGCCTGCAGGGCCCTTCATCCGGGACGCTCGGCATCCCTCATCATTGGAGGAAGGGCGGTGGGCTGCTGTGGGGAGCTGGCCCCGGCCAGGACCCAGGCCTGGGGCATCCGGGAGAGGGTCTACTATCTGGAGCTGGACTTGGAGGGCCTGATCCAAGGCTGGGATCGCCATGGCCGAAGGTACCGGGAGCTGCCCCGTTTCCCGGCTGTCAGACGGGACCTGGCCCTGGAGCTGGCGGAGCAGGTCGATTGCCGCGGGGTGATGGAACTGATCCGGCGGCTGGCCGGGCCGGAGCTGGAGGAGGTCAAGCTGTTCGACCTATATCAGGGGAAACAGATCGGGAAGGGCAAGAAGAGCATGGCCTTTGCCTTGGTCTACCGGGCGGCGGACCGGACCCTGACCGATACCGAAGTGGCCGAGATCCATCGCCGGGTGGTGGATGGTTTGAAGGATAAACTGCAGGCCGGCATCAGGTGAAACTGGGCCGGGCCTGCCATTATATATAAACACTGGGAGGTACATCATGAGCTTAGACGCGCTGAAGGCCCTGGAGGACCGGATCGACAAGGCGGTGGGAACCATCGGTACGCTGAAGAAGGAAAGGGACCGGCTGGAGGCCGAGAACAAACGGCTTAAGGGGCAGGTGGATGATCTGACCCATAAACTGAAGTCCCTGGAGGAACAGGGAGGCGACCTGGAGACATTGAGGCAGGAGAACCGGCAACTGAAAGGCGCACAGGAAGGGCTGAGGGACAAACTGGAATCCATCATCGGCAAGCTGGAGAAGTTCCAGGACTAGCTGGCCACACTGCAGGGAAACACAAATCCGGATAGAGGGATATGGCCGAGACCAAGCCGGGAATCAAGGTAGAGATCTTCGGAAACGAGTACCGCATCAAGGGGCAGGCGGATGCCGAATATGTCAGGCAGGTGGCCGCCTATGTGGACGAGAAGATGAGGCAGATCGCCCAGATGTCGGCCACCGGGGCCGTTTCCAAGATTGCCATTCTGACTGCCATCAACATCGCCGATGAACTGTTCCGGGAGCGCCTGGAACGCCAGAGGTCGGTGGAGGAACTTAGCCAGCGGCTGGAGCAGATCGGCGACTGACCGGAGGACGGCCCGAAAATATTTTTTGGCCAGGCTATTGCTTTTTCGGGCCGGCGGTTGTATATTCTATTCGGACGGAGACCAAGAACATTCCCTGCAGTGACCGAAGCAGGCGGATAATTTTTGAGCCAACGCCTATTCTCAAGGGACCTGTCTTTCGATCGCGGTGTGCAAGCCCCGCAAGGGGAAGCCTGAAACGGTTGAAGCGGTACCACTTTTTGAATGGGTTCAAAGATGCCGCTTGCCCGACACAGGCGGGGAATTTTATTTTGGCCGGGGTCCCGAATGGACCCCGGGCCGGAGCTGCAAGGATACTAAAATCACCAAACTTTGAGGGAAACGACAATGATGACCTTGATCTGGATAATCATAGCAGTGGTGGGGACCGGGTTGGGATTTTTCGGGGGCTACCTGATCCAGAAGAAGATATCCGAAGCCAAGCTGGCCGGGGCTGAGAAGCTGGCCGAGAAGGTGATCGCCGAGGCCCAGCGGGAGGCCGCCACCTACAAGAAGGCCGCCGCGGTGCAGGCCAAGGAGGAATGGTACCGCCTGAAGACCAGCTTCGAGAAGGAGACCCAGAGCAAGCGGCAGGAGCTGAAGGACTACGAGCACCGGATCACCGAGAAGGAAAAGCAGATCGACCACAAGGTCGACATTATCAGCCGCAAGGAGAAGGACGTGGAGGTCAGGGAGCGGGAGATGGTGGCCAAGGAGCGGGTGTTGCGGGCCAAGGATGAGCGCCTGACCACCCTGATCGACGAGCAGAACAAGAAGCTGGAGCAGATCGCCGGGCTGACCCAGGAGGAGGCCAAAAAGGTTTTGATGCAGAACCTGGAGACCCAGGTCAGGCACGAGGCGGCCCAGATGATGAAGACCATCCGCGACGAGGCCAAGGAGAACGCCGAGAAGGAGGCCCGCCAGATCATCTCCCTGGCGGTCCAGCGCTACGCCGGGGAGCACACCGCCGAGACCACCGTTTCGGTGGTGCCGCTGGCCAGCGACGAGATGAAGGGGAGGATCATCGGCCGGGAGGGCCGCAACATCCGGGCCTTCGAGGCCGCCACCGGGGTGGAGGTGCTGATCGACGACACCCCGGAGGCCATCGTCATTTCGGCCTTCGACCCGGTGCGCCGGGAGGTGGCCCGGATGGCCATGGAGAAGCTGGTGTCCGACGGCCGGATCCAGCCGGCCCGGATCGAGGAGGTGGTGGAGAAGGCCCAGAAGGAGGTGGACCGCAGCATCAAGGAGGCCGGCGAATCCCTGGCCCTGGAGGTGGGGGTGCCGGGCCTTCATTCCGAGCTGCTGCTGCTGCTGGGGCGCCTGAAGTTCCGCACCAGCTACGGCCAGAATGTTTTGCAGCACTCCAAGGAGGTGGCCTTCCTGGCCAGCATGATGGCCGGGGAGCTGGAGCTGGACTCGGCCCTGGCCAAACGGGCCGGCCTGCTGCATGATATCGGCAAGGCGGTGGACCACAACATCGAGGGCACCCACAGCCAGATCGGCATGGACATCGCCAAACGCTATGGCGAGTCGGCCGTGGTCCAGAACGCCATCGGGGCCCACCACGAGGACATCGAATTCATCTCCCCCATTTCGGTGCTGATCGCGGCGGCCGACGCCATCTCCGGGGCCCGCCCCGGAGCCCGCCGGGAGTCGCTGGAGGCCTATGTCAAGCGCCTGGAGAAGCTGGAGGAGGTGGCCCATTCCTTCAGCGGGGTCAGCAAGGCGTTCGCCATCCAGGCCGGGCGCGAAGTCCGCATCATCGTCACCCCGGAGGAGGTCACCGACACCCGGACCGGGGAGCTGGCCAACGAGATCGCCCGCAAGGTGGAGGCCTCCCTGCAGTATCCGGGGCAGATCAAGGTGACGGTAATCCGGGAGACCCGGGGCATCAGCTACGCCAAGTAAGCGGGGAGCATCGATCAGTATTTAGTATATCGTATTCAGTATACAGTATACTGAATACCCATAGTTGCTTATATTTTTGTTATGAAGATCCTCTTCATCGGCGACATCATCGGGCGGCCGGGCCGCCTGGCGGTGGAAAAACTGCTGCCCGGGCTGGTCGGGGGAAACCAGATTGATCTGGTGATCGCCAATGGGGAGAATGCCGCGGCCGGCTTCGGACTGACCCCGGCGGTACTGGACAGCCTTTTCGACCTGGGCATCGATGTGGTCACCTCGGGCAATCATCTATGGGACAAGAGGGAAATCCTGCCCCGGCTTAAAAAGGAGCCCCGCCTGCTGCGGCCGGCCAATTATCCGCCAGAGGTGCCGGGGGCTTGCTTCGGCGTCTTTGAGGATAAAAAAGGCCGCAAGGTCGGGGTGTTCAACCTGCTGGGCCGGGTTTTCATGCCGGCGGTGGATTGCCCGTTCCGAACAGCGGACCGGGTCATTGCCGAGCTTAAAAAAGAGACCGATATCATCATCGTGGACATGCACGCCGAGGCCACCTCCGAGAAGATCGCCCTGGGCTGGTATCTGGACGGACGGGTATCCGCCGTGATCGGCACCCACACCCACGTGATGACCGCCGACCAAAGGATCCTGCCCAAGGGAACGGCCTACATCACCGACGCCGGGATGACCGGGGCTTTTGACAGCGTGATCGGCATGGAGAAGGGGCCGATCATCGAGAAGTTTCTGACCCAACTGCCCACCAAGTTCGAGGTGGCCGAGCATGATGCGAGGTTCAACGGGGTGTTGGTGGAGGTGGATGAGCACAGCGGGAGGGCGATGAAGATACGGGCAATCAATCAGGACGGTTAATATGGCTACCATCATCGACGGTAAAAAGATATCGGCCGAGATCAGGTTGGAGGTCAGGCAGGAGGCGGATGAGCTGAAAGCCAGGGGGATCGAGCCCCATCTGGCGGTGGTAATTGTTGGCTCGGATCCCGCCTCCCAGGTCTATGTCCGAAACAAGCACCAGGCCTGCCAGGAGGCCGGCATCAAATCCACCGTCATCGAGCTGCCGGAGGACACCACCCAGGAGCAGCTGCTGGCCCAGGTGGAGAGACTCAACGACGACCAGGGCGTTCACGGCATTTTGGTGCAATCCCCGGTGCCCCAGGGGCTTTCGGAAGATAAGGCCTTCGAGTCCATCCACCCGCTGAAGGACGTGGACTGCTTCCACCCGGAGAATGTGGGCTTGCTGATGCTGGGACGGCCCCGCTTTCTGCCGGCCACCCCGGCCGGGGTGATGGAACTGCTGGTGCGCTGCAACATCAAGATATCGGGCCAGCACGTGGTGATAGTGGGCCGCTCCAACATAGTCGGCAAGCCCTTGGCCAATATGCTGTCCCAGAAATCGGAGCGGGGCAATGCCACCGTCACCGTCTGCCATACCGGGACCAGGGATTTGCCGCAGTACACCAGGCAGGCCGACATTGTCATCGCCGCGGCCGGCGTGCCGGGTCTGATCACCGGCGAGATGCTGAGAGGCAACAGCACGGTGATTGACGTGGGCACCAACCGCATTCCGGACGCCGCCAAAAAATCGGGCTACCGCCTGGTGGGCGATGTGGATTTCGAATCGGCCTGTCGGGTGGCGGCCTACATCTCGCCGGTGCCCGGCGGGGTGGGGCTGATGACCGTGGCCATGCTGTTGAAGAACTGCCTGAGGGCCGCCAGGCTGCAGGCCACATAGGACAAGGGCCAAAGAATAGGGTGAGAATCATGAGAAACGGCCCGGAACAGCTGGACATGATGCCCGAGGACAGTAGGAACATCCTGACCGTCTCCCAGCTGACCGGGGCCATCAAGCGGTTGCTGGAGGACAGCTTCCCCCGGCTGTGGGTGCAGGGGGAGGTCTCCAACCTGACCGTGCATGCCTCCGGCCACCTGTACTTTACCCTCAAGGATGCCGGGAGCCAGGTGCGCTGTGTGATGTTCCGGGGCTATGCCCAAAGCCTGATGCTGATGCCCCAGGACGGCATGCAGGTGGTGGTCAGGGGCGATGTCACCGTGTTCGACCGGGCCGGCCAGTATCAGCTCAGCGTCCAGCAATTGCAGGTGGCGGGATACGGCCAGCTGGCCCAGGCCTTCGAGCGGCTCAAGAAAAAGCTGGCCGGGGAGGGGCTGTTCGACCCGAAGCTGAAAAGGAGCCTGCCGGCCTTTCCCGAGGCCGTCGGGATAGTGACCTCGCCCAGCGGGGCGGCCATCCGCGACATCGTCAAGGTGGCCCGCCGAAGGTGGCCGGGTATCGAGCTGATCCTCTGCCCGGTTCCGGTCCAGGGACTGGGGGCGGCCGACCGAATCTCCCAGGCCATCGATGATCTGAACGAATACGGCCAGGTCCACCTGCCGATAGTGGGCCGGGGGGGCGGCTCGGCCGAGGACCTGTGGGCCTTCAACGAGGAGACGGTGGCCCGGGCCATCCGCCGTTCAAAGATCCCGGTGATATCGGCGGTGGGGCACGAGGTGGACTTCACCATCTCCGACCTGGCGGCCGACCTGAGGGCCCCCACCCCCTCGGCGGCGGCCGAGCTGGCGGTGCCGGACGCCCGGCAGCTTCGAACCAGCCTGGGCGAATTGGGCCAGAGGATGTCCGCCGCCCTGGCCGGCCTGATCGATGGGGCCGCCGCCCGGCTGGATGGCCTGGAGCGCAGTTACGGCCTCAACCGACTGCAGGATGCGGTGGATCAACGTATCCAGCGGCTGGACTGGGCCGGGGAGGCCCTGGCCGGACGGATCGGGGACCTGATATCCCGGGTTGAGAACAAGCTTGAGAGCCAGGCCCTGGCCCTCAAGGCCCTGGATCCCGGCGGAACCCTCCGGAGGGGCTACAGCATCTGCCGGGACCAAAGCGGCCGGGCGGTGAGATCAGCCGATCAAATAAAGCCCGGGGACCTGGTGAGGGCCGAGTTCCATCGGGGGCGGGCGGAAATGAAGGTGGAGGACATTGTGCCATGAGAAAAGCCAGGACAGCCGACAGCTTCCAATTCGAGCGGGCCCTGGTCCGGCTGGAGCAGATAGTGGAGCAGATGGAATCCGGCGAGATGGATCTGGACAAATCGCTGGTCCTCAGATCGGAAGAGCACACGTCTGAACTCCAGTCACCGAATACGATC
>CALGNM010000194.1 GCA_937958665.1 uncultured bacterium
ACCGAGATCTACACTCTTTCCCTACACGACGCTCTTCCGATCTCAAGAAGAAATAGAACTCAGGGCTGCCCGATAGAGGGCAGCCCTTGATATTACGGGGCCGCCAGCCGGCTTCAACTGAAAATACACCGCCTCTGGCATAGCATGTTCCTTCAGCAGCTGATAAACGGATTGACGGTGGGTTCCATCTACGCCCTGATCGCCCTGGGCTACACCATGGTCTACGGCGTTCTGGAGTTCATCAATTTCGCCCACGGGGAGATCTACATGCTGGGGGCCTATCTGGCCATCATCGCCCTGGGTTTTCTGAGCCAATGGGGGATGTCCGGCTGGGTGGGGGCCTCGGTGCTGGTGCTGTTGTTCGCCATGATCGTGGCGGCGGCCTACGGGGCCACCATCGAGCGGGTGGCCTACCGGCCCCTGCGCCAGGCCCCCCGGCTGTCGCCCCTGATCAGCGCCTTGGGGGTATCCATCTTTCTGCAGAACTTTGTGATGCTGACCCAGGGGGCCCGGGACCGGGTTTTCCACCGGGAGCAGCTGTTTTCAGCCGCGTTCTCCTCCGGGGGGTGCTCCTTCCGGGACTGCCAGGTCTCCTACATCCAGCTGATGATCATGGCCACCGCCCTGCTGTTGATGCTGGGGCTGGCCTTTTTCATCAGTCACACCCGCACCGGACGGGCCATGCGGGCGGTGGCCCAGGATCCCAAAATGGCCAGGCTGTGCGGGGTCAACGTTGACAGCATCATCCGGCTGACCTTCATCATCGGCTCGGCCCTGGGGGCGGCGGCCGGGGTGCTGGTGGCCCTTTATTACGGGCTGGTGAATTTCTACATAGGGTATGTGGCCGGACTCAAGGCCTTTATCGCCGCGGTGGTGGGGGGCATCGGCTCGATACCCGGGGCCATGCTGGGCGGCCTGCTGCTGGGGCTGGCCGAGAGCCTGGGGGCCGGATACCTGTCAGCCCAGTACAAGGACGTCTATGCCTTCATCATCCTGATACTGGTGCTGCTGTTGAGGCCCCAGGGGATATTGGGCAGGAAGGAGGACCGGAGCTGATGGCCTCGGCAAGATCAAAGGCCTGGCTGTGGCCCCTGTGGATCGGCCTCCTGAGTTTTCCCTTGGCCGGGTGGAGGGTGGCCTTGGGCATAACGGCCGCCGGGCTGGCAATAATGTCGGCCAAGATCGCCCTTCCCAAGTTTTGGCCCCGGACCGTCAGCTGGCCTTCTTGGCCAGCCTTTTCTTCCCAGGCTCGCCGGATCCTGCTGTCAGGTGTTCTGTTGCTGTCTCTGCTGCTGCCGGTTCTGCTCAACCGCTACTCGTTGGATGTGGCCATTACGGCCGGAATCTACATTGCCCTGGCCCTGGGACTCAACATCATCATCGGCCTGGCCGGGATGCTGGTGCTGGGATATATTGCCTTCTATGCCGCCGGGGCCTATGCCTACGCCATTCTTTCAACCCAGTTTAACATCTCTTTCTTTTCCGCCCTGCCGGCGGCCGCCCTGCTGGCCTTGGTGTTTGGCTTGGTATTGGGCATGCCTACCCTCCGCTTAAGGGGCGATTACCTGGCCATAGTCACCCTGGGTTTCGGGGAGATAATCCGGATCGTGCTGAACAACTGGGACGGCCTGACCGGCGGTCCCAATGGTATAATGCACATACCCCGCCCGGAGATTTGGGGATTGAGGCTGGGAACGCCGGCTCACCTGTATTACCTGGTGCTGGCCATGGTGCTGTTGGTGGCCTTTCTTACCGTACGACTTAACGATTCCAGGCTGGGAAGGGCTTTGGTGGCCATGAGGGAGGACGAAACGGCCGCCCGTTCCTGCGGGATCAACACCGTCAAACTAAAATTGCTGGCCTTCTCATTAAGCGCTGTGGTGGCGGGCCTGATGGGGGTAATATTCGCCGCCAAGATGAGCTTTATCAGCCCCGAGAGTTTTACCTTCTGGGAGTCGGTGATGGTGCTGTGCATGGTGGTGCTGGGGGGGATGGCCAGCGTGCCCGGAGTGATGCTGGGGGCGGCCGCCTTGGTGATATTGCCGGAAGCCTTCCGGCAGTTCCAGAATTACCGGATGCTGGTCTTCGGAGCGGCCATGGTGGCCATGATGATCTTCCGGCCCCAGGGGCTGATACCCAGCCGCCGGAGAAAGCTGGAGCTGTCGGACTGATCGGGCTGACAAGCCTTGAACCACGATGAAATGAAAGGATAATCATGTCTGTCAAGAGCCGGTGGCTGTTATTGGGGCTGGCCTGGCTGATGGCCCAGGGGCCGGTGTCGGCATTGGCTCCCGAGGATAGGGGCGGGTTCCGCTTGGTGGTGCTGGGCGACCGTACCAACCGGGCTGACCAGCAGGCCTTTCAGGCGGTGCTGGGGGATGTCAACCGGCTGCAGCCCGACCTGGTGGTGACGGTGGGGGACCTGATCCAGGGATATAAGTCCCCGGCCGGCACCGCCGCCGACTGGGATTCGCTGCTGCCCTGCCTGAAGGTTCTGGACTGTCCGGTATACCTGACCCCCGGCAACCACGACATCACCACCCCCGAGGTCAGGGACCTGTTCGTCAAAAAGACCGGCCGCCAGCCATACTATTCGTTCAATTTCCGCAACCACCATTTCGTGGTGCTCGACAACAGCCTGGCGCCATCGCCGGAAAAGATGGACCCGGCCCAGATCAAGTGGCTGGAGAAGGATCTGGCCTCAGCCCGGGCCTCGGCCGGGGTGCTGGTTTTCATGCACCGGCCGTTCTGGCCATTCGGGGTGGGGGCGGGCAAGCCCGACCGGATGCACCACCTGTTCAAAAAGCACAAGGTCAAGGCCGTCTTCACCGGCCACTGGCACCGCTATGCCTCGGAGGTTTATGACGGCATCCGCTATGTGGTGATGGGCAGCTCGGGTGCCGAGCTGCGCCAGGGTTTTGCCGAGAACGTCAGCCTGGCAAATTTCCACCAGTTCATGTGGGTAACGGCCCGGGAAGATCGGAAGAGCACACGTCTGAACTCCAGTCACCGAATACGATC
>CALGNM010000195.1 GCA_937958665.1 uncultured bacterium
GATCGTATTCGGTGACTGGAGTTCAGACGTGTGCTCTTCCGATCTCAGCAGGTATTCGGCGAAGCGCCGCGACAGGGCGTAGGTCTTGCCGGATCCGGCCGAGGCCTCCAGGAGCAGGAAGTCCGGTAATTGTCGGGGGCTCCGGGAGCTATTGATGTTCGCCATTCATTTCCTCCTGTTTTTCCAGCCCCAGCGCCGGCGGTCAAGCGCCAGGAAGCACCTGTTTATGATAACAGGTTGTCGTTGAAATTTCAACCGGATTGCCCGGCCCGGCCTTACTTGCGTCTCCGCCCCATTCTTCTGTCTGCCGAGTCCATCTCTGGATCGGACGGACGGCCAGCCAGCAGGACCCAGCTTCAGTCCAGCCACAGGGCATCGGTCCCTCCAACCCGGCGGCCCAGGTAGCAAGACTTGGCGCCCATCGTTCGACCCCATGCCAGCCTCCGGTCACGGGGGCCGAAACCGGCAGGCGAACAAAAGCCCACCCCCTCCCTCCAGCCCGGCCGGCAGAGATGGGTTCTTTCGGGCCGTCCCGCCCTTGCCAGGCGGATGATTCCCCTCCACAGTTCCATTGATAGCTGAATGATTCCAATTAAAAAAGCACCAATGCCAGTGCCATCATAAGCATATCCCCCCTTCCCTCTGCCGATATGATGATCGGGAGGGGTGACATTTTCCCCGCCCATACGACCGGAAGTCCGGAAAAACTAAAGAGGGCCGCCCCAAGGGGGCGGCCCCGAAAAAAGACCGGGGACATCACTTCAGCACTATCATCCTCCGGCTCTGGGTCTGATCTCCACTGCTAAGGTGGCAAAGGTAGACACCGGCGCTGACCTGGCGGCCCCGGTCATCTCGGCGGTCCCAAGCCGCGCTGTGGCTCCCGGCCGGCCGATTTCCGGCCACCAGGGTCCGCACCAGCTGCCCGGCGATGTTGTATATTTTCAGGCTGACCGCACCCGGTTGCGACAACTGGTAGCTGATGCTGGTCTGGCGGGTGAACGGATTGGGAATGTTCTGTTGCAGCCGGAAGGCAGCCCCGGCCCCATCTGGACCGGGCTTCCCGGATACCCCGTTTATCTCCCCGAAATCGTCCATCAACTTCTGGACAACTGCCCGAGCCTGGTTCTGGTCCATGAAGTACAGGGGAAAGCCCAGCATGGCGGTCTTGAATTCCCCGCCCAGATAGCGCACCCCGCAGTTGAGGCCCTCAAAAAGGCTGGCGTCGTTCTTCATGTCGATGTTGTAGATGCCCTCGGCCGGCGCCACCGGAGTAAGGCTCTCCACATAACGCATGGTGCCGGCCCAGGAGGCCACCGGCACCTTGACCGGGTCCACCGCCAGGTCGGGATAGCCCAGCTTGCCCGAGGCCCCCAGCAGCGAGTCGGCCGACAGGGAGCGGCTCATCTGGGAGACCTTCAGGTAGTCGTACATGAAGCTGCCGGGATAATAATGCATGGTGTCGATGGTGCTTCCGGTAACATCGGCGCTGGGCTTCCATCCCGACAAGACCAACTTGCCTCCGTTGGCCAGGTACAGCTCCAGGTCGGGC
This sequence comes from uncultured bacterium, assembly GCA_937958665.1. Taxonomy (GTDB): domain Bacteria; phylum Edwardsbacteria; class AC1; order AC1; family EtOH8; genus CALGNM01. The sequence goes on from CALGNM010000195.1 coordinate 1,550, forward strand.
AGGCAGTCCTTCATCAGCAGGGAGCTGTAATCATCGGTATGCCAGAACACCGTGGAGTAGGGGGCTAATTCGGTCAGGGCCGGCTTCTGGCCGTCATTGCCGAACTCGTGCTCGGTGATGGTGTAGCCGTCCAGCAAGGCCCGGTAATACTTGTCCTGGGTGGTGTCCCGGGGAAAGCTGCCGGTGGTCCAGTTCTGGGTCTCGTCCACCACCAGTATCCCTTGGTCCAGGGACAGCTGAACCGGTGTCCCAACGGCTTCGTCGGCCATCGGGCTCCCGTGACCGTCACCGTCGACGGCCCTGACCGCCACATAGCACTTGGCGTTGGGTATCAGCCCGGTCAGGGTATCCCGGGTATTGGTGGTATAGACGGTGTATCCGTAATCCCCGCTGGAGTAGCCGTAATATATCTCGTAGCCCACTATGTTGGCGGCCTGATTGGGCTGCCAGCTCACCTCCAAAGCGCTGCCGGTCCCGATGTCTTTCACCGCCAACCCGGCCACCTTCTGGGGATAGTTGGCCAGGGTTCCCAGCAGCCCCATTCCGGCCCTGATGATGCTGGTGCAGTAGCGCATGTTCATGTAAGTGGTGCTGTCATTGGTCTGGTGATAGACCGGGCTGAAGCTGTACTCCTCGGCATAGGTCACCGGAAACCCCCGGATATGGAACTCCCAGCTGTCGCTGCCGTTGAGGTAGACGCTGTTGTAGACCGGCACCAAGTTGGTGTCGGCGGTCCGACCGTACCATTCGGCCATCTGGCCCAGCAGTCGGGAATAACCTTCCGACCCGGGATAGAGTTTGGATACAAACAGGCTGTCGTTGCCGATGCTGCCAATCATGTCGTAGTTCAGCATGCACTGCACCTTGGTCCCCAAGGACAGGGCCAGCGAGGCGGCATGCTCCGAGCCGTACAAACCCCACTCTTCGCAGTCCAATGCAATAAGCTTGACGGTGGTGTTGGGAGGATTGGCCGCCAAAACCTTGGCCGCCTGAAGCACCGCCACCGTTCCGGAACCGTTGTCGTCGGCTCCCGGGGCCCATGGGTTATAGGGCCACACCGAGGTGTCGTAGTGCCCGCCAACTATGTACACCGATTCTGTATCCAGGGTGCCGGGAATGGTGGCCACCACATTTCGCACCTTGTAGGTGTCGCTGTTGGCGAAGTAATACTGGCTGTAGGCGGTGAATCCGGGATCCACATAGGAGTCGATGACCACATCGGCTATGCCATAGCCCAGAAATTCGTCGCGGATCCATTCGGCCACCTGTTGGTGGTTGGGGGCGGCGGTAGACCGGGTGTTGAAGGCCTGCAGGGCCTCGACATCAGCCCGGACACCGGCGGTGTCTATCAAGCCGACCAGGGCAGCGATGGCCGGGTCAGATTTGGGGGGAGCGAAGGCCGCGGTCCTCCGGGGATTGATCTCCATCGGTTGGGCGGAGAAGTCCTTGACTACGAAGGCCTCCTGCCCGGCAGAGAGAGATCCCTTCAGGCCCGGGGCCTCCAGCAGAAATGCCCCGTTATGTGAGAAAAGCACCTTCTGTCCGGGCACCGCCGCAAAGCCCTTTCGCAGGTAGGCCCATTTCAGGTTTTGTGAATCGCCCCGATAGACGGTCTTTTGGGAGATGATCCGACTGTCCAGATCGGAAGAGCACACGTCTGAACTCCAGTCACCGAATACGATC